>JAKAZN010000183.1 GCA_021815835.1 Pseudomonadota bacterium | reverse complement strand
TCCCCCTTCCCTTGCGGGAGGGGGTTGAGGGGAGGGGTCAGGGACCGCATGGAATCCCGTGCCCTTCGCGCCCCTCCCCCCAACCCCCTCCCGCAAGGGGAGGGGGAGAAACGCCGGGTCCTCCATCAGGCGGCCGATTCCGCCCCGCCATTCGCCGGTGCGTGTCGCCGGTTCCGCGTCGAGGTCCGCAAAGCCGGGACCGGCATGGGTGTCCAGCACGAAGAACGGCTTCGGCTTGCGCCTGAGCGCGCCGAGCAGCCAGACCAGCAGCGCGTGTTTCATCACGTCGGCGAAATTTCCGGCATGGTAGGCGTGGCGGTAGTTCATCGTGGGAGCCTTTCCAGGCCCGCGCTACTCCACCGTGACCGACTTCGCCAGATTGCGCGGCTGATCGACGTCCGTCCCCTTCAGCACCGCCACATGATACGCCAGTACCTGCACCGGGATCGCGTACAGGATCGGCGCCACGAACGGATCCACCGCCGGCAGCACGATCGTTTCGGCCGCGATCCCACGCAATTTCGCCGCCCCCTCCGCGTCGGACAGCACCACCACCTGCCCGCCGCGCGCCGCGGCTTCCTGCAAATTGGACGCGGTCTTCTCGAACAACGGCCCGGACGGCGCGATGGCGATCACCGGCACGGATTTGTCGATCAGCGCGATCGGCCCGTGCTTCATCTCCCCCGCCGCGTAGCCCTCGGCATGGATATAGCTGATCTCCTTCAACTTCAGCGCGCCCTCCAGCGCGATCGGGAAGCAATTGCCGCGCCCGAGATAAAGCACGTCGCGCGCTTCCGCGATCCGAACCGCCAGCTTCGCGATCGTGGCGTCATGGTCAAGCACCTCGGCCGCGCGGCTCGGAACTTCCAGCAGCGCCGCGGTCAGCGCCGCCTCCTGCCGCGCATCGATCGCGCCGCGCGCGCGCGCCGCCGCCAGCGCCAGGCACGCCAGCACCGAGAGCTGCGCGGTGAACGCCTTGGTGCTGGCAACGCCGATCTCCGGCCCCGCCACGGTTTCCAGCACCGCGTCCGATTCCCGTGCCATGCTGCTTTCCGGCACGTTCACGATCGACAGCACATCCTGACCCTGCGCGCGCATGTAGCGCAGCGCCGCCATCGTATCGGCGGTCTCCCCCGACTGGCTCACCAGCAGCCCGAGACCGCCGGGGGGAAGCGGCGGCGCGCGGTAACGAAATTCGCTCGCCACATCGGCGTCGGTCGGGATGCGGGCCAGGGATTCGAACCACCAGCGCCCCACCAGCCCCGCGTAGAACGCCGAACCGCAGGCGCTGATCGTAATCCGCGGCACCTTCGCCAGATCGAACGGCAGATCGGGCAGGTTCACCGCGCGCGTGCCCGGGCTCACCATCCGGTGCAGCGAGTCGCCGATCACCGCCGGGTGCTCGTGCAGCTCCTTCTCCATGAAGTGGCGGAAATTGCCCTTGCCGATCGCGGCGCCGGTCAACTGCGTGAGCTTCACCTCGCGCGCGATCTCGGCGCCCGTCGCATCGAAGAACCGCGCGCCGTGCCGATCGACCGCGGTCCAGTCCCCGTCGCGCAGATAGGCGATGCGCCGGGTCAGCGGCGCCAGCGCCAGCGCGTCCGAACCCACGAACATCTCGCCCTCGCCGAACCCCACCGCGAGCGGGGCGCCGTTCTGCGCGCCCACGATCAGCTCCGGATGGCCCGCGAAGATCATCGCCAGCGCATAGGCTCCGTGCAGCCGGCGAAACGCGGCGCCGGCCGCCTCCAGCGGCGCCATGCCCCGTTGCAGATAGAGATCGACGAGCTGGGCCACCGTCTCCGTATCGGTCTCGGTGGAGAACACCTGGCCCGCCGCTTCCAGCTCGGCGCGCAATTCCGCGTGGTTCTCGATGATCCCGTTATGCACCACCGCCACGCGCGCGGTGCCGTGCGGATGGGCGTTGCTTTCGGTGGGCGCGCCATGCGTTGCCCAGCGCGTATGACCGATCCCGGTGCTGCCGGCGAGCGGCCTGGCATCCAGCGCGGCCGCAAGGTTGACCAGTTTCCCCTCGGCGCGCCGGCGCAGGATCGCGCCATCGACCAGGGTGGCGACCCCGGCGCTGTCATAGCCGCGATATTCGAGCCGCCGCAGCGCCTCGATCAGCAACGGGGTCGCGGGACGCGCGCCGATCACGCCGATGATGCCGCACATGTCTCAGCCCGCCTTTGTCCGTTGCGCCCGCAATGCCGCCGCGCGGCCGGGCTTGTTCGTCTGCCGCCCGCGCGCGATCGCCAGCGCGTCGTCCGGCACGTCGTCGGTGATGACGCTGCCCGCGGCGGTGACGGCGCCGGCGCCGACGCGCACCGGGGCCACCAGCGCGGTGTCGGAGCCGATGAAGGCCCGCGCGCCGATCTCCGTGCGGTGCTTGTTCGCGCCGTCGTAGTTGCAGGTAATCGTTCCGGCGCCGATATTGGCCGCCTCGCCCACCGACACGTCGCCGAGATAGGTCAGGTGGCTCGCCTTGGCGCCGTCGCCCAGTTGCGCGGCCTTCAGCTCGACGAAATTGCCGATATGCACGCCCGCGCCCAGCACCGTGCCGGGGCGCAACCTTGCGAAGGGGCCGACCAGGCAACCGGGGCCGACATGGCAGCCTTCCAGATGGGAGAAGGCGCGGATCTCCGCCCCCGTCTCCACGCGCACGCCGGGGCCGAACACGACGCTGGGGCCGATCGTCACGTCGGGGGCCAGCACGGTATCGGCGCACAGGAACACGCTGGCGGGATCGGTCATCGTCACGCCCGCCGCCATCGCCGCCGCGCGCAGCCGGGCCTGCACGGTGGCCTCGGCGCGGGCGAGCTCGGCGCGGGAATTGATGCCGGCAAGCTCGGACTCAGGCGCTTCCACCGCGACCACGCGCGCGCCCTCGGCGCGGGCCAGTGCCACCACGTCGGTCAGGTAGTATTCGCCCTGCGCGTTGTCGGGGCGCACCGCGGCGAGCCAGCGCCGCATCGCCCCGGCCGGTCCGCACAGCGCGCCGGCGTTGCAGAGGGTCACGGCACGTTCGGCAGTGCTCGCGTCGGCCCACTCGACGATCCGATCGACCAGACCGTCCGTTTCGATCACGCGGCCGTAGCGGCCGGGATCGGCGGGACGCAGCGCCAGCAAGGCCAGCCCGACGCCTTCACGCCCGACGCCTTCACGCCCGGCGCCTGCGCGCCCGGCGCCCGCGCGCGCAGCGCGCAGGCGGCGCAACGTCTCGGGCAGGATCAGCGGGTTGTCGGCATACAGGATCGCCACATCGCCGTCGCCGAAGAGGGCCTCCGCCTGGCGCGCGGCATGCGCGGTGCCGCGCCGTTCGTGCTGGACCACGGTGGGATGCGGCGCGGCGACCGCCTCCAGCGCCGCCATGCCGGGACCGACGACCACCACGATGCGGTCGAACACGCCCCCGGCCGCGTCCAGCAGATGGCGCAGCATCGGCCGGCCGGCGATCCGGTGCAGCGCCTTGGGCTGGGCGGAGCGCATCCGGCTGCCCATTCCGGCGGCGAGAACAACGGCGGTGGCGTGCATCCATCGGTCCGGTCTGTGTCCCTTTCCGGTAGCGGTCCGGGCCGTGCCGTGTCAAAGCCAACCGCGGCCCTGGGCCGTCACTTTGGATTTCGGAGCGTAACCGCATGACCAGGACCCTGGTGCTGGACCTGGACGGAACCCTGGTCGATTCCGTCCCCGATCTGGCTGCCTGCCTGAACCGGCTGATGACGACCCGCCGACTGGCGCCGTTCGCGGAGGCCGAGGTCGCGGCGATGGTGGGGGACGGGGTGGCGGTGCTGCTGGCGCGCGCCTTCGCCGCGCGCGGAGGGGTGCCGGATGGGGCGGCGGTGGCCGCCTACACCGAGGATTACCGCGCGCATGTCGCGGTTGCGAGCCGGCTCTATCCCGGCGTGGCCGAGACCCTGGGGAATTTGGCGGCATCGGGCTGGCGGCTCGCCGTCTGCACCAACAAGCCGGAGGCGCCCGCGCGCGCGCTGCTGGCCGCGCTGGGTGTGGCGGACCGGTTCGCCGCGATCGGCGGCGGGGATTCGTTCCCGGTCCGCAAGCCCGATCCCGGGCATCTGCTGGCGACCCTGGCGCAAGCAGGCGGCGCGCCGGGGTCCGCGGTGATGGCCGGCGATCACGCGAACGATCTGGCGGCGGCGCGCGGGGCGGGGATTCCGGGAATTTTCGCCGCCTGGGGGTATGGGGGCGCGGATTCGGCGCGCGGCGCGGCGGCGGTGGCGCGGTCGTTCGCGGAATTGCCGGGGATCGCGGCGGCGCTGGTGGGACCGGGGAGGATCGGATGAACCCGCTCGACCACCTGCCCGATTTCGCCGCGCTCGATCGCGCCGACCCGCTCGCTGCGTTCCCGGATTGGTTCGACCTCCCGGAGGGCGTGGTCTACCTCGACGGCAACTCGCTCGGCCCGCTGCCGCGCGCCACGCCCGCGCGCATCGCCGGGCTGATCGCGCGCGAATGGGGGCGCGAGCTGATCGCATCGTGGGAAACCAATGGCTGGATGGAGCTGCCGCTGCGGGTCGGGGCCAAGATCGGCCGGCTGATCGGCGCGGCGCCGGACAGCACGATCGCGGGCGACAGCACGTCGGTGAACCTGTTCAAGGCGCTGGCCGCCGCGCTCGCGCTGCGCCCGGACCGGCTGGAGATCGTAACGGAGCCGGATAATTTCCCGACCGATCTCTATATGGCCCATGGGCTGGCCGCGCTGCTCGGGCGCGGACACCGCATCCGCGCGGTGCCGGCCGACGGAATCGAAGCCGCACTCGGTCCCGACACCGCCGTGCTCATGCTCACTCATGTCAACTATCGCAGCGGGCGGATGCACGACATGGCGGCGCTGACCGCAGCGGCGCACGCGGCGGGCGCGCTGGTGGTGTGGGATCTGTCGCATTCGGCCGGGGCGGTGCCGGTCGATCTGGCCGGATGCGGGGCGGATTTCGCGGTCGGCTGCGGCTATAAATTCCTCAATGGCGGGCCGGGCGCGCCCGGCTATCTGTCGATCGCGCCCCGGCATCGCGACGCGCCCCTGCCGCTCACCGGCTGGATGGGGCACGCGGCGCCCTTCGCCTTCGCCCCCGAGTATCGCCCCGCGTCGGGCATCGCGCGCGCCGGCGTGGGCACGCCGGCGATCCTGGGACTGGCGGCGCTGGAGGTGGGTGTGGACATCGCGCTCGCCGCCGATCCC
>JAKAZN010000182.1 GCA_021815835.1 Pseudomonadota bacterium | reverse complement strand
ACCCAAGCGATCGACTGGGAGAGCAAATACCAGGCTGGCGTCGCCCCTGGGAACGCTCCCCCCTGGGAACGCCCGGCGGCGCACCCGGCCTTCCTCGCCTGGCGCGCATCCGGGCTCCTCGCCCCGCCGGGCCGTGTGCTCATCCCCGGCGCCGGGCGCAGCGCCGAGCCGGCGGCGCTGGCGGAAGCCGGCTTCGATGTCACCGTGGTCGATGCGGCCCCGAGCGCCGTGGCGGTGCAGCGCGACCGACTATCCCCCTTCGGCGCGACGGCGCGCGCGGAGGTGGCCGATCTCTTCGCCTGGGCGCCGGGGGCGGCGTTCGACGCGATCTACGACCAGACCTGCCTCTGCGCCCTGCCGCCGGCGCTGTGGCCGGAGTATGCGGCGCGGCTGGCGGACTGGCTGCGACCGGGAGGGCGGCTTTTCATCCTGTTCATGCAGACCGGACAACCCGGCGGCCCGCCCTTCGATTGCGATCTCCCGGCCATGCGCGCCCTGTTCGACCCGGTGCGCTGGGACTGGCCGGAGACCCTGGGCCCGCGCGTGCCGCACCCCTCGCTGCGCGACGAACAGCCCGCGCTGCTGACGCGCCGCTGATCGGACGCTGATCCCGCCGCGCTCGTCCCTACCGGTTTCCCATGCCGCTTGCCCCCACAGGCGGCCGCCCCCTAAAAGCCCGCCATCGCAACGGAGGAAACCCGCATGGCCAAGATCACCCGCACCCAGCCCAACGCGATTCTCTCGAAGGCCGTCGAGTTCCACGGCTTCGTCTATCTTTCCGGCATCACCGCCGACGATCCCGCCAAGGACATCGCCGGCCAGACGGCCGAGGTGCTGGCCCAGATCGACTCCCTGCTGGAGACCCACGGCACCGACAAGACCCAGCTTCTCACCGCCCAGATCTGGCTCAAGCACATCACCGACCGCCCGGCGATGAACAAGCTCTGGACCGCCTGGCTGCCCGAGGGCGGCGCGCCGACCCGCGCCTGCGTCCAGGCCGAGCTCGCCGATCCGCGACTCCTGGTTGAGATCATGGTGACCGCCTGCAAGTAGGGGCTGTGCCGGCCGATCACCCCAAAATGGATCCCGGGCCGGCCCGTCCGGTCCGGGAGCCGTGCTAATACAATAGGATGATAATCCCCCCGGGGCGGATTATCCACAGGGTCACGGATGGAAACTGCGGCGTTTGCGTCACAGTCCAGCCATAAAGGGTTGCCAAGAACGCAGGGCAGGGGATACCGCCTCCCCTGTCTGGGGCAATCGACGAGGGCTGGGGATGATGGGGCGAAAGCTGGAGTCACGGCATGAGGTCGGGTTGGCGTTCGCGCGAACTCCGGGCCTCCTGAATTTCGGGACTCTTGGCCTGGCCGCCGCCGCGCTCAGTCTCGGGGTGCTTCCAGCCCGCGCCGCCGATCGGCACGACACCTTGCCGCCGCATCGGGTGGCCCACCCGGCGCCACACCGTCCCGTGCGGCACGTGGTGCATGCGGTCGCCTGGCATCCTCCGGCGTCAGCGCATCTTCCCGCGCGGCACGAGGCTATGGCGCACAAGCCCTTGGTGCGGCATCTCGCCTGGCGCCACGCGCCGTTGCGTCACCCCGTTTGGCATCACCCCGTAGGGCACCATGCGGTCTGGCACCATGCGGTCTGGCACCATGCCGTGTGGCATCGCCCGATCCATGCCGGGCCGCGGATGTCCTGCGTGCCGTTCGCGCGCGCCGCCTCCGGCATCGATGTCGCGGGCAACGCCTATGCGTGGTGGGGCAACGCAGCCGGGCGCTATGCGCGCGGCGACGCGCCGGTGCCGGGCAGCGTGCTCGCCTTCCGCGCCAATATGCGCATGCGGCTCGGCCATGTCGCCGTGGTCAGCCGGGTCATCAACCGCCGTGAGATCGAGGTCGATCAGGCCAACTGGGCCGATTGGGGCCAGATCACCCGCGGCGTGAAGGTCATCGACGTCTCCGAGGACAATAGCTGGACCGACGTGCGCGTGGCGCTCGGCGACGGGCGGTTCGGGTCGGTCTATCCGACTTACGGTTTCATCTACGACCGCCCCGATACCGGCGTGATGGTGGCGGCCAATCGCCGCCCCGCGCCGGTGATCGCGGCCAATCCGGCGCCGGCCGATCTCCGCCCGATCGATCGCGGCGCGTCCGCCGAGGTCGCCGAGGCGCCCGGCCACCTGCCCGCGCCGCCGCGCTGGCCCGCGCATCTGGGCCACACCTTGCACACGCGGTTCGTCCATCACGCGGCATACGTGCCTCACGAGGCACACCACTGGGCGCCGCATCGCGCCCCCGTCCATCATGTGGCGGCGCATCACGTCACGGTGCACCACGTCACGGTGCGGCACACGCCAATCCACCACATCGTGACCCACCACGCGCCGCCGCGCCGGGAGACCACTCCCGGCTGATCCGACCTCGTGCCGCGTGAGACGGGAAGCGGATGGGGCGAGCGATGGGACTCGAACCCACGGCATCCAAGACCACAACCTGGCGCTCTACCAACTGAGCTACGCCCGCCATCCGTGAGCCGCGTTTAGGACGCCGGGTCGGGCCGCGTCAATGTGCCACGCCCCCTTGCCAGCCGGGCCGTTTGGTCCGATCTAAACCAGCAAGCGGACCTCGCCGGTCCCCTTTCACCCGAACCCAGGCCTGGCCATGTTCATCGAGACCGAAGGCACGCCCAATCCCGCCACTCTGAAATTCCTGCCCGGCCGCGACGTGCTGGGCGCGCGCACCGCCGATTTCGCCACCCCCGAAGCCGCCGCCGCCAGCCCGCTCGCCGATGCGCTCTTCGCCGTCCCCGGCGTCGCCCGCGTCTTCCTCGGCGCCGATTTCGTCAGCGTGACCAAATCCGACGCCACCGACTGGTCCGCCCTGAAGCCGTCGATCCTCGCCGCGCTGATGGAGCATTTCATCGCCGGCCGCCCCGCCCTGCTGGAAGCCGAGGCGGCGGACGAGGACCTGGTGGAACCGATCGCGCCCGAAGACGAGGAGATCGTCGCCCAGATCCGCGAGCTGCTCGATACCCGCGTCCGTCCCGCCGTCGCCGGCGATGGCGGCGACATCGTCTTCCGCGGCTATCGCGAGGGCATCGTGAAGCTGCATATGCAGGGTTCCTGCTCGGGCTGCCCGTCGTCGCGGGCCACCCTGAAACACGGCATCGAGAACATGCTGCGCCATTACGTGCCCGAAGTGACCTCGGTCGAACAGGTGGATATGTGATGCTGGACGACGCCGCACTGGATACCCTGTTCCGCGAGGCCCGCAGCCACAACAAATGGCGCGACGAGCCGGTCTCCGACGACACCTTGATCGCGCTGCATGGCTTGCTGAAATGGGGCCCGACCTCGGCCAATTCCTCGCCCGCGCGCTTCCTGTTCCTGCGCACGAAGGAGGCGAAGGAGCGGCTGGCCCCGGCGCTGTCGGCCGGCAACCTGGACAAGACCATGGCCGCGCCGGTGACCGTGATCGTCGCCTACGATCCGCGCTTCTACGACCATCTGCCGACGTTGTTTCCACATAATCCGGACGCGCGGTCCTGGTTCACCGGCAACGATGCGCTCGCCGCCACCACCGCGTTCCGCAACGGCACCTTGCAGGGCGCCTATCTGATGCTGGCGGCGCGCTCGCTGGGGCTGGATGTCGGCGCCATGTCGGGTTTCGACAACGACAAGGTCGATGCGGAGTTCCTGGCCGCCGACGCCTGGCGGTCCAATTTCCTCTGCAACCTCGGCTATGGCGATCCCGAGGGGCTGTTCGCCCGCTCCCCGCGCTTCGACTTCGCGGATGCCTGCCGGCTGCTGTAGCCGGAGGCGGTGATGCGTGTGCTGGCGCTGGACGCAGCGCTCGGCGCCTGTTCGGTGGGCATGGTCGCCGACGGCGCGGTGCTGGCGGCGCGGCGAGAGGTGACGCGCGCCGGCCAGGCGGGGCTATTGGCTGTCATGGCGCGCGCGGTGATGGACGAAGCGGGCGCGCCGGAGCTGGTTGCCGTCACCGTGGGGCCGGGCAGCTTCACCGGGCTGCGCGCGGCGCTGGCGCTGGCGCACGGGATCGCGCTGGGCGCGGGAATCGACGTGGTCGGCGTGAGCGTGGGCGAGGCGCTGGCCGCATCATTGGCCGCGTCCGGGGCGCTGCCGCCCGGCTGGGCGCTGTGGAGCGCGATCGACAGCCGCCGCGAGCGGGTCTTCCTGGAACGCGACGGCGCGGTGATCTCGGTGGCGTTGGACGCGCTGCCGCGTGCGCCGGGACCGGTGGCGGTAGCGGGCGATGCGGCAATCGCGGTGGCGGCGCGGCTCGCGGCGCGCGGGGACACGGTGTGCCTGACGGATGCGCGCCTGCCCGGGGTGGCGGGCGTGGCGCTGGCGGGGCTGGCGCGGCGTGCGGGCGCCCTGGGGCCGCGCGCGGCGCAGCCGATCTATGGGGATCCGCCGGCGGCGGCCTTGCCCTCGGGCGGCTTGCGGCCGCCGCCGGTGGCGTTCGGGCATGGGTGAGGCGGGCGTTGTGGTCGCGGCCTCGGTCGCGGCGGCGCCGGCGCTGGCCGCGATCCACGCGGCGGCGTTTCCGCCCGGCGCGGCATGGGATGCGGTGGCATTCGGGGCGCAGTTGCGGCTGCCGGGGGCGTTCGCGTTCCTGGATGCGCGGGGCGGGATGATCCTGGCGCGGGTCGCGGGCGGGGAGGGCGAGGTGTTGACCCTGGCGGTGGCGCCGGCGGCGCGGCGGCTGGGTGTGGCGCGGGGCCTGCTGGAGCGGGCGCTGGCGGAGGCGGTTTCGCGCGGGGCGGCCTCGGTGTTCCTGGAGGTGGGGGCGGGGAACCAGGCGGCGCGGGGACTGTATGAGGGGGTGGGGTTCGGGGTGGTGGGGCGGCGGGCGCGGTACTATGCGGATGGGGAGGATGCGGTGGTGATGCGGTGGGGGGTATCGGTGCCGTGACACGCGGTTGAGCCTGGTCTCGAAGCGGGATTGGCGGTCCGGCCGCAATCCTGGCACCATGGCGCAATGCGGGCGCAGGGCCGGTCGCATGACATGGAGGCTCGAATGAACCGCAACGCCGTCTTTGCCGTGATCGCCGTCCTTGTGGTGGCGGTCGGCGTGCTCGGCTATCTTTACTATCAGCAGCGCCAGCGTGAGGGGCGGGTCGAGATCAACCTGGGCAAGAACGGCATCTCGATCCAGAAGAACTGAGCGCGCGGCACAAGC
>JAKAZN010000181.1 GCA_021815835.1 Pseudomonadota bacterium | reverse complement strand
GACGACGGTCGCGAGCTATTCGCGCGGAGCGTTTCTCGGGATCATCGCGGTCGGGATCGTGATGTGGTGGCGTGGGCGGAACAAGCTGATCGGGGTGCTGGTGCTCGCCCTCGCCGCCGTGGCGGTGGTGCTGTTCATGCCCCACTACTGGTTCACCCGGATGTACACGATCGACCATTACCAGCATGACGGCTCCGCCGAGGGGAGGCTCTATATCTGGCGGGTGGCCTGGCTGCTCGCGTTGCATCATCCGCTCACCGGGGCGGGGTTCCACGCGACGCTCTATCCGGACGTCGTTGACACCGTGGTGCCGGGCGGCATGACCCTCGCCATCCACGGCATCTGGTTCCAGGTGCTGGGCCAGCAGGGATTCCCGGTCTTCTTCGTCTGGGTGGCGCTCAGCGTGGTCGCCTGGTTCAACGGCCGGCAACTGACCCGTCTCGCGCGCGGGCGGCCGGAGCTGCGCTGGGCGGACGATCTCGGGCGGATGGTCCAGGTCTCGGTCGTTGCCTACGCGGTGACCGGCACGTTCCTGCCGATCGCGTACTGGGACATCTATTTCACCGTCATCGTCGCGGTGCAGATGGCGCTCGTTCTGGTTCGCCGGCAGATCGCCGAGGAAGCCGCCGGTCAGCGCTCCGAGCGGCGGCGGAAGGCGGCATGGACCCGTGACGACATCCTCGCGGTTCCGGCGCCCGGGCGCCTGGCCGCGCGCACGATGCCGCGCACGCAGGCCGCGCCATGAGCGGCGTCATCTACCTCATCACCCTGATCCTGGTGCCCTGGCTGGTGGCCTGGACGATCAGCGACCCGGCGCAATCGCGCGGGACCTGGTGGCCGTTCGACATGAAGGAGCCCGCGCCGGCGAACCCCTTGGCGCCGCGCCGGGAGGACCGCGCGGATGGTCCGATCTCCGGCCCGACGGGCCGACTCGGGCCGCGCACCTGGGAACCGCTCGGGCCGCGCACCTGGGGCCGGCCCGGACGGGCCCGGAAAGCCGACGCCGCGGATGAACAGGCGGACGAAGACGCGGCGGTGGCCATGGGCGCGCCCGATTCGGCACGCGAACCCGCGCCGGCGGGCCGATCGCGCCGGGGGATCGCCGGCGGCGCGGCCCCCGATCCGCGCCGACCGGCGAAAACGCTGTGACCAGCAGGGGCTAATCTTCCCGCGCGCGACCCGGATCGGCCCCGAACACGCCGCCCCACGCCGCACGTAAAGCAGCATCGACCTCCGCCATCCCGCCCGCCACCCCCAGCGCCGCGAGGCTCGTCACCCCATGCGCGCGGATCCCGCACGGCACGATGCCCGCGTAATGCGACAGATCGGGCGCCACGTTCAGCGCCACCCCGTGCCAACTGACCCAGCGGGAGATGCGCACGCCGATCGCGCCGATCTTGGCCTCGGTTCCGCTGGCCCGGTCGGCGACCCAGATCCCCGTGCGCCCGTCCCGCCGCTCTCCGATCACCCCGAAACACGCCAATGCACGGATCAGCCATTCCTCCAGCCCGTGGACGAAACCGCGCACGTCGCGCGCCGGCACCATCCCGTGCGGGCGGTTCAGATCGAGCATGACATACGCGGTGCGCTGGCCGGGGCCGTGATAGGTCCATTGCCCGCCGCGGCCGGCGGCGAAGACGGGGAAGCGGCCGGGATCGGTCAGATCCTCGGCCCGGGCGGAGGTGCCGGCGGTGAACAGCGGCGGGTGCTCCACCAGCCAGACCTGTTCCGCTTCCGTCCCGGCGGCGATGTCCGCGACGCGCGCCGTCATCGCCGCCAGCGCGTCCGGATAGGGCGTCAGGCCGGGCGCGCGGACCCACTCGGGCGCGGACGCGGCACCGGAACGTGGGGCGATTGATGCCGCCTGGGTCATCGGCTATATCCCGCGCCCGGCGTGCCCACGATGCGGTCGTGGCGGAATGGTAGACGCGCAAGCTTGAGGTGCTTGTGGGGGAAACCCCGTGGAAGTTCGAGTCTTCTCGACCGCATGATCCCGACCCGGCGCGCCCGCGCGCCATTGACGGCGCCGCCGCGCTCGCCCGAAGCTGCCCGGAGAACCTTCGGGGAGAGAACGGTCATGCGCATCCATAACCTGTACGTCGATGCCGCCGGCGCAAGCCATTTCCGCGATATCGAGGTGGAATGGGTCGAAACCCGCAACGCCAGCAAGCTGTCGGCCCGCCTGCCCGCCACCGGCATCATCTTCCGCGAGACCGGCGGGGAATACGATCTGGATTGGCATCCGGCGCCGCGGCGGCAATACATCATCAACCTCGATGGCGGGGTGCGGATCACCGCGAGCGACGGCGAAAGCCGGGTGATCGGCGCGGGCGAGGTGATCCTGGTGGAGGATATCACCGGCAAGGGTCATTTGTCGCAGTCGGTGGGCGGGCAGATGCGGCGGTCGATCTTCGTGCCGGTGGAATGATCGTCCCGCTTCACGCGGTCGTCCCAAGCGTCCGGACCACGATATCGCCCAACCGCTCGTAATCCGCATCCGTATTATAGGCCTGGGCGGAAAGCCGCAGCCAGGCCCCGTCGCCGATCCGGTGTGCCGGCGCGTCCGTTCCGGCCGCGAGCAGCCGCGCGGCGAACGCCTCTGCCTGGTCGGGCGCGATCGGCAGGCGCACCGTCGCCATGCTGCCCGCCCCCGCTCCTTCCGTGCCCACCTCCGTCCCGAGGCGCGCGGCCAGCCCGGCCCCGGCCGCCGCCGCCAGCGCCCGGTTGCGCGCGGCCAGCGCCATCCCGCCCATGCCTTCCCAGAAATCCAGCGCCGCCGGCACGGCGAGGAAGGCGCTGGGGTCGCGCGTGCCGGTCCAGTCGAACTCGGCCAGGAACCCCCGGTCCAGCCCGTGCGAGATCACCGGCGGATGCAGCCCCGCCTGGCGCGCCGGCGCGGCCCAGAGGAATCCAGCCCCTTTCGGCGCGCACAGCCATTTATGGCAATTCCCGGTGTACCAATCCGCCCCCAGCGCGGCCAGATCGACCGGCACCTGGCCCGGCGCGTGCGCGCCATCGACCAGCACGGGAATGCCGCGCGCGCGGCAGGCGGCGACGATCCCGGCGATCGGCAGCACCAGCGCGCTGGGCGAGGTGATGTGGTCGATCACCGCCATCCGGGTCCGCCCGGACAAGGCGGCGACCACGGCGGCCAGCACGGCCTCGGGCGCGGGGCGCGGCCAGGGGATCGCCGCCTCGATCATTCGCGCGCCGGCTCGGTCGGCGACGTAGCGAACGGTGTTGCGCACCGCGCCGTAGCCGTGGGTCAGCACCAGGATCTCGTCGCCCGGCGCGAATGGGAAGGAGCGCAGCACCGCGTTGCAGCCCTCGGTCGCGTTGGCGACGAAGGCGAGGTCGTCGGCCGCGGCGCCGAGGAAGGCCGCGAGCCGGGCCGCCGCCGCGCGCAAGGCCCCGGGCAGCTCGGCCCGCATGAAGCGGCCCGGCTGTGCCTCCATCCGCGTCCGCCATGCCGTCTGGGCGTCCAGCACCGCGCGCGGGGTGGCGCCGTAGGCGCCGTGATTGACCGAAACGAAATCGGGATCGAGCGCCCACGCCGCCCGCGCCGCCGCGCCCCAACGCGGGTCCACGCCGCTCGGTTCAGAGTTCATAAAGCGTGACCATGCGGCGGCAGGAGCGGATGCGTCCGCCCATGCTGCCCTGGAAGCGCCCAGCCAGAAACCGGCCGGCAATCGGCATGCCGCGGGAGCCGTTCCGGTCGAAATGCAGGGTTGCCGAACCGTCCGGTGCCACCAGCCCGGTGATCATGCGCGTATGCGATCCTTGCTGGAACGGCGGCGATCCGGACGCGCGCCCCGACTTCGCCCCGCCGTTCCTGCCCCGCGCGGTGCGCGCGAAGCTCGGTCTCGGTCAGACGGGATTTGGCACGCCGCCGGTCGTCCCGGTCGCGACCTTACGCAACTCGAAGCAAAACCTGTTCGCCGCAAAACCTGTTCGCCATGGAACCGGCGGCGCGGGCCTTGCTGAATAGCATCGACCGCGAACCGGACGCGGCATTGCGCGCGCGCCGGGCCGCGTGCAGCCACGGCGCCGTCCCCCGATCCGGGAGACGGCGCCGATCGATCGTCAGACCCGCTTCAGGTTCACCGCCGAGGACTTGCCCTGCTGGCCCTTCTCGAGGTCGAAGCTGATCTTCTGCCCCTCGTTCAAGGTTCCCATGCCGGACCGTTCCACGGCCGAGATGTGCACGAACACGTCCTTGGAGCCGTCATCCGGCTGGATGAACCCATAGCCCTTCTGGCCGTTGAACCACTTCACTGTACCGGTTGCCATTGCACCCGTTTCTCCACTGCTTGGCGACCCGCACCGTGCGGACCGATCTTACTTTTCCATTCAGGGAACCGAGTTGCGCCGGCTTCCGCCGACAAGGCACGCGAGCCCGACCGAAAAGCGCCAATCGCGGGTATATAGGCCATGATCGGCCGGATTGCCAGCGCTTCCGCGCCGGGCGGGACGAGCGCCGGCGCCGCCCCCATCGCCGCCGCCCCCGCGACCTGGGCCTGGGCCGCGTCGCGGGAGCGGCGCGGACCCGCCCGGGCGTCGTGATGTCAGTCCCGCAATTGCGGGTTCTCGAACACCGGCTCGCGCATCCGCCGCAGCGCCTCGGCGATCGCCGCCGCCAGCGCCCGCTTCTCCGTCTCCCCCAGCATCGCTCCCACCTCCTCGCGCACGCCATGGGCGGCCAGCAGCAGCCGCGGCACGCGCCCGGGGGCCTCCTCCAGCACCGGGTTCAGCCAGGCCGTCGGCAGGCGGGTCTCCCGCCCCCGCCCGCGCGGGTCCCGCCGCAGCACGCGCAACCGGCCGGGTTCGAGCAGCAGCATCTCCGCGGCCCGCCCGTCGCGCGCGTGCAGCACCAGCAGCCCCGCCGCCAGCAGCGCCTCGGCCACCATGAAGAAGATCACCGGCCACAGCCCCATCGCCGCGAAGCGCAGCGCGCCCAGCAGGCCGAGGCAAGCGAACAGCCCCAGCACCGCCAGCGCCCCCTTCCGCGTCAGGCTCCGCCGCGGCACGATCGTCGCCTGGAACAGCACCCGATCGGCATCAGCGCCGGTCGCTGCAACATGGGTCGCCGCAACACGGGTCGCCGCAACGCCATTCGCCGCCGCGCCGGTCACGGCGCGCACCCGGCCTCGCGCAGGGTCGCGGCCACCGCGTCCTCCGCCACATCCCGCGCCGTGAAGGCCTGGCCGATCCCGCGCGCGAG
>JAKAZN010000180.1 GCA_021815835.1 Pseudomonadota bacterium | reverse complement strand
GCCGCGCGGCTTCGTGGTGCGCGACATCGTGGCCGGCCTGTCGTTCGAGGGATTGCAGGCGCGCACCGAGGCGATCCTGCATCGCGATTGAGCGGGACGGTCCCGCCGCTCGCCCGGCCCGCGCGGCACCGAGAGGAGACGCCATGACGCACGCTCTGACCCATGCCCTGTTGCGCCGGGCCGACGATGCGCTGGTGCTGGGCCATCGGTTGTCGGAATGGTGCGGCCACGCGCCGATGCCGGAGGAGGACCTGGCGCTGGCCAATCTGGCGCTCGATCAGATCGGCCTCGCGCGCGCATTGTATGGTGCGGTCTCCGTCGAACTGGGACGGGGCGAGGACGAGCTAGCCTATTTCCGTGACGCGCGCGGTTTCCTGAACTGCCTGCTGGTGGAACAGGAGAACGGGGATTTCGCGGTGACGATCGTGCGGCAGTTCCTCTATTCCGCCTGGGCCGATCCGTTCTGGCGCGCGGCCGTCGCCTCCAGGGATGCGGGATTGGCGGCGATTGCGGGCAAGGCGGAGAAGGAGACCGCGTACCATTTGCGCCATGCGGCGGAATGGCTCGCGCGGCTCGGCGACGGTACCGCGGAAAGCCATGCGCGCGCGGCCGATGCGCTGGCGCTACTGTGGCCGTGCACCGGGGAGTTGACGGCGTCGGACCCGACCGAGGCCGGGTTGGTTGCATCCGGTATCCTGCCCGATCCGGCGGCGCTGCGGCTGGTATGGGAGGCAACGATTGCGCGCGTGCTGGGCCGCGCGGGGTTGGCGCGGCCCGAGGATGGTTGGATGCGGACCGGCGGGCGCGCCGGGCTGCACGGGGAGGCGTTCGGGAAGATGCTGGCCGAGATGCAATCCCTCGCGCGCGCCCATCCCGGAGCGGTGTGGTAGGCGCGCCGCGCTATCGGGCGGCTGCTTTGTGGCTCGGCGGCACCCCCTTGAACCCGTACCGCTCGAAAATGCGCAGCGCCTCGGGCGAGCGCAGGAACGCGATCCAGGCGCGCCCCGCCCGGGGATGCGCCGCGCCGCGCACTACCGCCGCGCCATAGACCGCGACGGTATTCTGCGTCGCCGGGATGGCGATGTGGCTGATCGGGTGTCCGGCCTGTTCCTGGAAAACCGCCTCCGACTGCCAGGTGACGCCCGCCACCGCGAGACCCTGCATCAGGAACAGCGGCGTCTGGCGATGATGCACATGGGTGAGGATGGTCTCACCGTTGGCAACCTTCGTTTTGTAGACAGCGGTCACCAGCGCCGTCCCGCCCGCCTTGGCGAGCGAGGCCTCGATCTGCCGCACCACCCCTTCCCAGGCGGGATTAGGCATTACGATCCGCAGCCCGGGCCGGCCAAGATCGGCGAGGCCGTGGACATGTCCCGGATTGCCGGCGGCGATCATGATCGCGAGCGTGTTGGAGGCGTAGGTGACGGCGGGGCCGACCAGGGTTCCATTGGCCACCAGCGCCTTGATCTTCTTGGCGCCGGCGGCGAACACGTCGGGCTTGGCGGTCCAGGTGAGGTTGCCCACGGTGACGGTCCCGCCTTCATGCATCTGGCGCAGCAGGATCCCGGGCGGCAGCGTTTCGTAGTAGATATGTCCGGCGAGCCCGGGATGGCCCCGCTCGAACGCGGCCACCAGTGGCGCCATCGCGAAATAGTAGTTTCCGGCGACGAAGATCGTCAGCTTCGGGTGGTCCAGGCTGCCGTGGAAATCGGGTGCGTCGTTCACCTCCGGCACGGTGAACTCGAGGCCCTTGGTGGTGGCGGGGTTGTTCGCGCCACCGCTCCAGGGCGGGAAGACCTGCCCGGTGTAGCCTGGTGCCCGGACGGCGCCGTGCCAGGCAGTATCAGGCGCGGGACCGGCCCCGCCGAGCAGCGTCGCGGCGGCGACCAGCGCGCCGAGCAGGGTTCCGCGCGCGCGGCTGTGTTGGCCCATCCCCATGGCTTCCTTTCGGCTCCGAAAACTCAGTTGCGGTCAGGATAGCACAGGGCGGCACGGCGCGCGACACCGGCGCCAGGTGAGCGAGCGCAATTTGGCGCACGCCGCGCGAGCCGCGCGCGATGTGCGGTGAGCGTCCCGTTTCGGGAGCAAACGAGGCCGATGGCGGTTGCGTCCCCGCGCGAGGTCTGGGGCGCGGATGGGCCTTTTCCTCTGCTCACCACGGAGGGCGAAGGCGAGGGCCACGGAGGGGCTGGTGCCGGCTCCGGCCCCGCACCCGACCGGGTTGGTCTCCACCGCTCCCGATCGTCCGGTTGGCACACCATCGAGGACGCGCAACGAATGCGCCGTGCCCCTTCGTGGTTCCCGCCTTCGTCCTCCGTGTCGGAGAAAAGAAGCGTGCCGACCGCTGGAACCCCACGCCGTGCTGCAAGCGCAGCCAAACCCGGGCGCCCTCCACGCGGCTCAGGGGAGCGGAACGACGGGCCATCCGCGGCCGCTTTTTGCCCGACGGCCCGGCTGGCCAGCCCGGGGAGAGCGCACAGCGCCGCCCGGGATTATTCCGCGGCCAGCGGGGTCGGCTCGGTCTGCGCCAGACGCTCGATCGTGCGGCGCATATGGATGCGCGCCGCATCGGTGGTGATATCGACCAGGGCGTCCTCGCCCAGCTCGCTCATGCGCGCCTGTTGCGCTTCCACCACGGTCCGGTCTTCCTCGAACGCGGCGCCGATCTCGGCGAAGAGTTGCGTCGTGGCGCTCGGGTCGTCCAGCCGGTAGCCGTTGGCGGTGGACCAGAAATAGAAGCAGCTCGTATCGGTTTCCGGCGTGAGGAAATGGAACAGCCGGAACTTGAGGCGGCTGTCATCCACCTGACCGTTGGCGTAGGCGCCGGCCTCGTCGGCGCTGCTCCATTGCAGGATCGCGCCGGGGGCGATGAACTCGAAGCGCTGGCAGCGATCGATCCGCCCGGTGAAGCCCGCGGCCTTCACATAGGTGGGCGGCGGCAGGGAGTTCGGCATCCAGCGGGTGAAGCGCAGGCCGGTGGGCGTGCGCTCGGTTTCCATCCGCGCCTCGACATGCGTCATCGGATTGCCGCCGATGGAGCCGACATGCACGTAGCCCAGATGCGTGAGATCCATCAGGTTATCGACCATCAGCATCGCCGCTCCCTTGATCGGATACATCGTGTGCCGGTGCGGCCAGCGCGCGGTATCGTTATGGTACGGATACGGCACGATCAGGGACGGGTCCGCCCGCGCCGGATCGCCGGGCCAGATCCACAGCATCGCGTCCCGCTCGACCAGCGGGAAGGCGCGGACGCGGGCGCGCTCGGGGATGTGGCTCTGGCCGGGGATTGCCACGCAGGCGCCGGCGCCATCGAAGGTCAGGCCGTGATAGCCGCATTGCAGCCCCCGCTCGGTGACCGCGCCGAGCGAGAGCGGGGCGCCGCGATGGCAGCACATGTCGATCAGCGCATGGGCGTGGCCCTCGCGGTCGCGGAACAGCACCACGGGTTCGTTGCAGATGCGCCGCGCGAGCGGGCGGTCGGCGACCTCGTCGGCCCACGCGGCGACGTACCAGGCGTTGCGGATGAGCATGGGTTTCCTCCGGATGCGGCGTCTCGGTTGCGCCGGATACCAGACTAGCCTCCGGCTGCGCGTCAAGGGAAGCGGTTTCCCGGCGGCGTTCACGCTTCCTTCAGGCTTCCCCGCTAAACCCGGACCATCCCGCCCGGCCCCGCCATGCCCCGCTCCGCCGCCACCTTCGAGTTCTTCCGCGACCTCCTGGCCCGCGACCCGGCCAATGCCGCCGTGCGTGCCGATCTCGCCGCGGCGCTGCTGGGCGCGGGGGCGGCGGAGGAGGCGATCGAGGCCGCCTCCGCCGCGCTCGCCGCCGCGCCCGACCTGCTGGGCGCGCGTCTGACCCGGGCCGAGGCCTATCAGCGCCTGCTCCGCCCCGCCGAGGCGATCGGCGATCTGCGTCATGCCGCGCGCCTGGCGCCCGGGCGCGCGGCGGTGGCCCAGGCGCTGGGGACGGCGCTGGCCGCGACGGATCGCCTGGCGGAAGCCGAAACCGTGCTCGCGCGGGCCGCCGCGCTCGCGCCGGGGGATGCGGCGATTGCCGTCAGCCTCGGCTCGGTGCTGCTGCGCCAGGGGAAATTCGCCCCGGCGGAGGCCGCCTGCCGGCGCGCGCTCGCCGTCGATCCGACGCTGTCGGAGGCGCATCGGAACATGGCCGCGCTGCTTGGCGGGCGTGATCCGGCGGCGGCGCGGGCCCATCGCGACGCGGGCTATCGGGAGCGGCAGGTGTTCGTGGAGGCGGCGCCGGCGCCGGACCTGACGGTGCTGGTGCCCTCCGCCGCCGGCACCGGCAACGTGCCGACCCGGTATCTGTTTCCCGCCGCGACCACGAGCGTGATCCGCTGGTATGTGGAATACGCGGCGGCCGATCAGGACCGGATCCTCCCGCGCTACGACCTGATCTTCAACGCGATCGGCGATCCCGACGAGGCGCCCGATCTGCCCCCGGCCGCCGCGCGGCTGTTCGCCGCGCCGCCGGCCCCGGTGCTCAATCCGCCCGATCGCGTGGCGCGCACCGGGCGGGCCGATCTGCCGCGGCTGCTGGCGGCAATCCCCGGGATCGTGGTGCCGGAGGCGGTTCGCGCGAGCCCAGCCGATCCGCCCGCCGCCCTGTTGCCCGCGCTGGTCCGCCCCCTCGGCGCGCATGGCGGGGAGGGGGTGCGCCGGGTCGAGACCGCCCCGCAATTGGCCGCCGCGCTGGCCGCGATCGGCCGGGCCTATGTCACCCGCTTCGAGGACACGCGCGATGCCGACGGTTTCTACCGCAAATACCGCGCGATCTTCGTCGATCGCGTGCCCTACGCCTACCATCTGGCGATCTCGCCCGACTGGCTGGTGCATTACTGGACCGCCGGGATGGCGGGCGACGGCGCGCGGCGGGCGGAGGAGGCGCGCTATCTGGCCGATCCCGAAGCGGTGCTGGGCGCGCCGGCGCTGGCGGCGCTGGGCGCGATCGGCGCGCGGCTCGATCTCGATTTCGCCGGCGTCGATTTCGCCCGCCTGGCCGACGGGCGACTGGTCGTGTTCGAGGCGAACGCGACCATGCTGGTCCATCCCGAGGACGACCCGGTCTTCGCCTATCGTAACGCAGCCGTGGCGCGCATCCTGGCGGCGTTCGCCGCGCTGTGCGCGCGCCGCCGGCGCGCGCACAGCGACGGGATCAGCCGGATTTCTCGGCCAGGGTCTTGATCTCGTCGAGCGCTTCGGCGAAGCGTTTATGCACCAGCCCCAG
>JAKAZN010000179.1 GCA_021815835.1 Pseudomonadota bacterium | reverse complement strand
GATCGCCGCGCTCGACGATATGGCGCTGGCGGGGAAGACCGTCGCGTTTCGCGAACGCCTGGATTCCGGCGCCACCCTCGACGACCTGCTGCCCGAAGCCTTCGCCGTGGTCCGCGAGGCTGCGCGCCGCACCCTCGGTCAGCGTCATTTCGACGTGCAGCTGATCGGCGGGATGGTGCTGCACGACGGCAAGATCTCCGAGATGAAGACCGGCGAGGGCAAGACCCTGGTCGCCACCCTGCCGGTCTACTTGAACGCTCTGGCGGGCAAGGGCGTGCATGTCGTCACGGTGAACGACTACCTGGCAAGGCGCGACGCCGAGTGGATGGGGCAGATCTACCGCTTCCTCGGCCTGTCGGTCGGCGTCATCGTCCATGGCCTGGACGACGATCAGCGGCGGGAAGCCTACGCCGCGGACATCACCTACGGCACCAACAACGAATTCGGCTTCGACTACCTGCGCGACAACATGAAATACCACCTGGACGAGATGGTGCAGCGGGAGTTCCGCTTTGCGATCGTCGATGAGGTGGATTCGATCCTGATCGACGAGGCGCGCACGCCGCTGATCATCTCCGGCCCCGCCGAGGACAGCTCGGTGCTGTACCAACAGGTCGATACGGTGGTCCGCGAACTGGTGAAGGACGCGACCACCTACGACAAGGACGAGAAATTCCGTACCGTTTCGCTCACCGAAGACGGGTCCGAGCGGATCGAGGACATGCTGCGCCAGGCCGGCATCATCACCGAGGGCAACCTCTACGACATCTTCAACGTCTCGGTCGTGCACCACGTCCAGCAAAGCCTGCGCGCGCATACGCTGTTCGCGCGCGACGTGGACTACATGGTCCGCCAGGACAAGGTCATCATCATCGACGAGTTCACCGGGCGGATGATGGAAGGCAGGCGCTACTCGGAAGGGCTGCACCAGGCGCTGGAGGCCAAGGAAGGGGTGGAGGTGCAGGCGGAGAACCAGACGCTCGCCTCCATCACCTTCCAGAATTATTTCCGGCTCTATCCCAAGCTTGCCGGCATGACCGGCACGGCGTCCACCGAGGCCGATGAATTCGCCGAGATCTACAAGCTGGACGTGGTGGAGATCCCGACCAACGTCGCCGTCACCCGCAAGGACCAGGACGACGAGGTCTATCGCACCGCGATGGAGAAGTATGAGGCGGTGGCGAATCTGATCGAGGAAACCCGCAAGCAGGGCCAGCCGATGCTGGTCGGCACCGTCTCGATCGAGAAAAGCGAGCTGCTGTCGGGGATCCTGAAGAAGAAGAAGATCCCGCACGCGGTGCTGAACGCCCGCTTCCACGAGCAGGAAGCCGAGATCGTGGCCGAAGCCGGCGCGCCGGGCGCGGTGACGATCGCCACCAACATGGCCGGCCGCGGCACCGACATCAAACTCGGCGGCAGCCTGGAGATGCGGCTGAAAAAGGCACTGGCGGATATCGACGATCCCGGCATGCGCGCGGCGCGCGAGGCCGAGATCCGCGACGGCCTGGCCCGCGCCCACGAGCAGGTGAAGGAAGCCGGCGGGCTGTTCGTGATCGGGACGGAGCGCCACGAGAGCCGGCGCATCGACAACCAGCTCCGCGGCCGGTCCGGCCGGCAGGGCGATCCCGGGCGCTCGCATTTCTTCCTGTCGCTGGAAGACGACCTGATGCGCATCTTCGGCTCCGACCGGATGGGCGGGATGCTGCAGAAGCTCGGCCTGCGCGAGGGCGAGGCGATCGTCCATCCCTGGATCAACAAGGCGCTGGAGAAGGCGCAAAAGAAGGTCGAGGCGCGCAACTTCGACACCCGTAAGAACGTGCTGAAATACGACGACGTGATGAACGACCAGCGCAAGGAGGTCTATGCCCAGCGCAAGGAGTTCATGCGCGCCGAGGATGTCTCGGAAACCGTCGCCGAAATGCGCGCCGAGATCATCACCGCCATGGTGGCGCGCCGGGTGCCGGAAAAGGCCTTCGCGGAACAATGGGAACTGACGGAACTGGCCGAAGACGCCAATCGCGTGCTGAACCTCGATCTGCCGATCGAGGACTGGGGCCGCGAGGAAGGCATCGACGAGGTCCAGCTGCGCGAGCGCATCCACCAGGCGGCCGACGCCTTCATGGCCGCCAAGGCGGCGAATATCGGTCCCGATCTGATGCGCTTCATCGAGAAATCGCAGCTGATCCAGGTGCTCGACGCGGTGTGGAAGGAGCATCTCTATGCCCTCGATCACCTGCGCCAGGGCATCGGATTGCGCGCCTACGGGCAGAAGGACCCGCTCAACGAATACAAGGCCGAGGCGTTCGCGCTGTTCAACGCCATGCTGGACGAGCTCAAGGAACGGGTGACCCACGATCTCGCGCACGCGGAGCTCAGCCCCGAGTATCCGTCGGGGGCGGATTTCCAGCCGCGCGAAATGCAGTACCTGGAACTCCACCCCGATCCGCTGTCGGCCTTCGCGGGGACGGACGGCGAGGGCGCGGATACCGCGCTGCTCGCAGCACCGATCGCGCTGAGCCCGCTGCGCGCCGAGCCGATCAATCTGGCTGATCCGTCCACCTGGGCCGCCACGCCGCGCAACGCCGCCTGTCCCTGCGGGTCGGGGCGCAAATACAAGCACTGCCACGGCAAGCTCGGGTAGGGTGCGCCGGGCCGACGGGGAAGGCGTGCTCCGCGCCTCCGGCCTTCTTTCCTACTCCGCCGGCGCCCGGAACCCGCCGACGCCGCGTTCGATCTCGGTCACGTGGCGGGGGCGGAACTGCGTGGCGTCGGTCAGGCCGCAGGAATGGGCGATGATGTCCACTTCCTCGCGGATGCGCGCGGCGTAGCGGGCGGCGCGGACGGATTTGTCCATCGGGTCGAGGCCGGCGATCAGCCGCGGATCGGCCGAGGTGACGCCGGTGGGGCAGCGTCCGGTGCCGCATTTCATCGCCTGGATGCAGCCCAGGCTGAACATGAAGCCGCGCGCGGAGGAGACGAAATCCGCCCCCATGCAGAGCGCCCAGGCCACCTTGTCGGGGGTGATGAGCTTGCCGGAGGCGACGATACGGATCCGTTCGTTCAGGCCGTGCCGGTCGCGCGCGGCGGCGACCTCGGGCAGCGCGTCGGTGATCGGCAGGCCGACGTAATCGACCAGCGGCGCGGGGGCCGCGCCGGTGCCGCCCTCGCCGCCATCGACCTGGATGTAGTCGGGGCAACCCTCCGGGTGGGCGGCGCAATCGGCGAACCATTCGTCGAGGAATTCGGGGTCGCCGACGACGAATTTCACGCCGACCGGCTTGCCGGTGACGCCGCGGACGCGGGCGACGAAGGCGCCGAGCTCGCGGATGGAGCCGATATCGCGGTGGCGGTTGGGGCTGATGCTGTCCTGGCCCTCGGGGATGCCGCGGATGGCGGCGATTTCTTTTGTGACTTTCACGCCGGGCAGGATGCCGCCCTTGCCGGGCTTGGCGCCCTGGGCCAGTTTCACCTCGAACATTTTCACCTGGGGATGGGCGGCGATCTCACGCAGGCGGTCTTCCGACAGATTGCCGTCGGCGTCGCGGGCGCCGTATTTCGCCGTTCCCATCTGCATCACCACGTCGCAGCCGCCTTCGAGATGATAGGGGGCGAGACCGCCCTCGCCGGTGGCCATCCAGATGCCGGCGCGTTTTGCGCCGTGCGAGAGCGCGCTGACGGCGGCGTGCGACAGCGCGCCGTAGCTCATGCCGCTGATGTTGAAGAAACTGGGCGCGTGGTACGGCTGGCGGCAGGCGCCGGGACCGTCGGCGACGCCGATGGTCTTACCGGGGAAGGGGCGTTTTTCCTCGTCCAGAATGGGGAAGGGGGCGTTGCGGAAGACGAAGCTCGGCACGTTCTCGCTGCCGAAGCTGACCAGGTTGGAGACGCCCTTGGCGGAGCGATAGATCCAGGAGCGCTCCAGCCGGTTGAAGGGGCGTTCGGCCCAGTCGGGCAGATAATGGTATTGGCGCATATATTCGCCCCAGGTCTCGGCGAAGTAGCGGACATGGCCGAGGATGGGGAAGTTGCGCAGGATGGTGTGCTGGGTCTGTCGGACGTCGTGGACATAGAGCGCCACGAGGCAGGTCATCACGACGATCAGCAGCACGGCGAGGGTGGTCATGGGCGGTCTCCCTGGGTCCCGCTTCGGGCGGCGGGCGGGGGGGACGAAACCACGGGCCGGGCGGGGTGGGAAGCGGGTTTGGCGGGGAAGGGTGAAGATCGGGTTGACGGGGGTTGCGGTCGGGACGGCGGCGTGGGGAGAATGGGGCACCTGCCCGCCGCAACGATCGGAGACCTCCACGTGGCCGCCTTCGCCAGCACCGAGACCTATATCGCCTCCCGCGACCTGGAAGTCGCCGTCAACGCCGCCGTCACCTTGCAGCGCCCGCTGCTGGTGAAGGGCGAACCCGGCACCGGCAAGACCATGCTGGCGCACGAGGTTTCCGCCGCGCTGGGGCTGCCGTTGATCGAGTGGCACATCAAATCCACCACCAAGGCGCAGCAGGGTTTGTACGAATACGACGCCGTGTCGCGGCTGCGCGACGGCCAGCTCGGCGATCCGCGGGTGCACGAGATCGGCAATTATATCGTGCGCGGGAAGCTGTGGGACGCCTTTGCCGCGGACCAGCCGGTGGTGGTGCTGATCGACGAGGTGGACAAGGCGGATATCGAGTTTCCCAACGATCTGTTGCTGGAACTCGATCGGATGCGGTTCTTCGTCTATGAGACGCGCCAGGACGTGGTGGCGAAACACCGCCCGGTGGTAATCATTACGTCGAACAACGAGAAGGAGCTGCCGGACGCGTTCCTGCGCCGTTGTTTCTTCCACTACATTCGCTTCCCCGACCGGGCGACGATGGAACGCATCGTCGCCGCGCATTATCCCGATCTGCGCGCCGATCTGGCGCGCGAGGCGCTGAACGTGTTCTTCCAGATCCGTGACGTGCCCGGGCTGAAGAAGAAGCCCGCCACGTCCGAATTGCTGGACTGGCTGAAGCTGCTGATGGTCGATGACCTGCCGGCCGAGGTGCTGCGCAGCAAGGAGACGCATGTGGTGATCCCGCCGCTGCACGGGGCGCTGCTGAAGAACGAGCAGGACGTGCATCTGTTCGAGCGCATCGCCTTCCTCGCCCGGCGCGGGGAGCGCTGATGTTCGCGCCCTTCCTGCTGGCGCTGCGCGGCGCGGGGCTGCCGGTCTCGGTGACCGAATACCTCGCGCTGATGGGCGCGATGGCCGCCGGCGTGGCGGAATGGAGCG
>JAKAZN010000178.1 GCA_021815835.1 Pseudomonadota bacterium | reverse complement strand
CGGCGAGGTCCGTTTCGAGGGCGTGCGCTTCGGCTATCGTCCCGACCGGGAAATCCTGAAGGGCCTCGACCTGACGATTCCGGCCGGGCGCAAGCTTGCGATCGTCGGGCCGACCGGGGCCGGCAAGTCCACCATCTCGCGGCTGCTGTTCCGTTTCTACGATCCCACCGGCGGGCGCATCCTGATCGACGGGCAGGACCTGCGCGACGTGACGCAAGCCAGCCTGCGCGCGGCGATCGGCGTCGTGCCGCAGGATACCGTGCTGTTCAACGATACGATCGGCTACAACATCGCCTATGGCCGCCCCGGCGCGACCCAGGCGGAAATCGAGCACGCCGCGCGGCTCGCCCAGGTGCATGATTTCGTCCTGCGCCTGCCCGAGGGCTATGCCACCCGGGTGGGCGAGCGCGGCCTGAAACTCTCCGGCGGCGAAAAGCAACGGGTCGCGATCGCGCGCACCATCCTCAAGAATCCGCCGATCCTGATCCTGGATGAAGCCACCAGCGCGCTCGATACCCGCACCGAACGCGATATCGGCACGGCGCTCGACGTCGCCGCGCGCCACCGTACCACGCTGGTGATCGCGCATCGGCTCTCCACCGTGATCGATGCGGACGAAATCGTCGTGCTGGTCGACGGCCAGGTGGCCGAGCGCGGCACCCATGCCGCGCTGCTCGCCGCGCGCGGCACCTACGCGCGGATGTGGGCGCTGCAAGCGGTGGAAGGCGAGGACGCGCTGCCGGAACCCGTCACCGCCGGCTGACCCAAGGGAAGGACTACGCCCATGACCATCGATCCCACCACCCCCGAACCGACCGAAAACCAACTCTCCCACGCCGGCGCGGTGACCGACAAAGCCATCGAATACATGGCCGGGCAGAATATCCCGCCGCTCGCGATCGCGTCGGCCCTGCTCGGCGGCGCCGTCACCCTGCTCGCCCACCACGTCTCCGACGCCGCCATCATCCGCATCCTCGGCAACGCCATCGAAGGCGTCCGCTCGGGCGACGTGCGGCGAACGCTGGGGGATCGGGCGTAGGAGAGGAACGGAGGACGGCCAGGGGCCAGCGCCCCCCAGGCCTTACAGCGCGCCGCCACGTCGCCCCGCCGCCGCGGCGAGGCGCAGGCGGAGCGCGTTCAGTTTGATGAAGCCCTGGGCGTCGAACTGGTCGTACGCGCCCTGGTCGTCCTCGAACGTCACGACTTTCATCGAGTAGAGGCTGTTGGGGCTTTCGCGGCCGATGCAGGTGGCGTTGCCCTTGTAGAGTTTCAGCCGCACGCGGCCGCTGACCGATTTCTGGCTTTCGTCGATCAGCGCTTGCAGCATCCGTCGTTCCGGGCTGAACCAGAAGCCGTTATAGATCAGCTCCGCGTAGCGCGGCATGAGCTGGTCCTTCAGATGCGCGGCCTCGCGATCGAGCGTGATGCTTTCCATCGATCGGTGCGCGGCGAGCAGGATGGTGCCGCCGGGGGTTTCATAGACGCCACGGGATTTCATGCCGACGAAGCGGTTCTCCACCAGGTCGAGCCGGCCGATACCGTTGGCTTTGCCGAGCGCGTTCAGCTTCGTGAGAAGCGCGGCGGGGGAGAGTTTTTCGCCGTCGATCGCGATCGGATCGCCGCGTTCGAAATCGACGCTGATGACGGTGGGGGTATCGGGCGCGTCCTCGGGGCGGATGGTGCGCTGATAGACGATCTCGTCGGCCTCGATCGCCGGATCTTCGAGGATTTTGCCCTCGGAGGACGAGTGCAGCAGGTTGGCATCGACGCTGAACGGGGCTTCGCCGCGCTTGTCGCGCGCGATCGGGATCTGGTGGGCCTCGGCGAACTCCAGCAGTTTCGTGCGGCTGGTGAGGTCCCATTCGCGCCACGGGGCGATGATGGTGATGTCGGGTTTCAGCGCGTAGTAGCTGAGCTCGAAGCGAACCTGGTCGTTGCCCTTGCCGGTGGCGCCGTGGGCGACGGCGTCGGCGCCGGTGGCCTCGGCGATCTCGATCTGGCGCTGCGCGATCAGCGGGCGCGCGATCGAGGTGCCGAGCAGGTACTGGCCCTCATAGAGCGCATTGGCGCGGAACATCGGGAAGACGAAGTCGGACACGAAGGTTTCGCGCAGATCGTCGATGAAGATTTCCTTCACCCCGGCTTGTTCGGCCTTGCGGCGGGCCGGTTCCAGCTCCTCGCCCTGGCCGAGATCGGCGGTGAAGGTGACGACCTCGCAGCCATAGGTGACCTGGAGCCAGCGCAGGATGACGCTGGTATCGAGGCCGCCCGAATAGGCGAGCACCACCTTCTTCACGTTCTTCCTGGCCATGCCGGGGTCCTTCCGTCGCTGCGGCGCGGGAGGTAGCGCCGGCCGGGCGGGGCGTGCAAGGGGCCGGTGCGCGCCGGGCGCCCAAAGGACCTAGCCGCGATCCACCGCGGCCGGCACGGCCAGGCGCACCCATGCCAGGTTCAGCAGCAGCAACGCGGCGGTCACCACGAACACCCAGCGCAAGCCGACGCTCGCCGCCACCAGGCCCCCGGTGAGCGGGCCAAGCGCGATCCCGAGGAAATTCGCCGACGAGCTCAGCCCATAGACGAACCCGCGCGAGGCGGACGGCACCATGCGCCCGATCAGCGCGTTGGCGGTGGGCAGGATGCCGCCGATGAAGCACCCCACGCCGAAGCGCTCGGCCACAAACACCCAGTAGCCGTGCGCGAAGGCCTGCGGCAGGGTCGCCGCCGCCGCGCCGAACAGGCTGATGAGCAGCACCCGCCGATAGCCGATCACGTCCGATCGCTTGCCGAGAAACGGCGAGGCGAGCACGTCGGCGAGCCCGGTCACCGAGAACGCCATGCCCGCCAGGGTGGCGAGCTGCGGCACCGGGCCGGTGAGCTGCTGGACGAACAGGGTCACGATCGGCTGCACCGCCTGCACCGCGAATTGCGCGAGCAGCAGCACCAGCATCAGCGCCGCCAGGCCGGGCGTGCCGCGCAGCAGCGCCACCGCCGAAGCCGTGGAGCGCCCGCGGCGCGCGGACGCCAGGGGCGGGGGCCGGACGAACCGCTCCGGCACCAGCCGCCAGGCGAGCGCGAAGCCGATCATGGAGATGGCGGCGGCGAAGAAGAACGGCGCGCGGTAGCTTCCGGTCAGATCGGCCAGACCGCCGCCGATGATCGGTCCGATCAGCGATCCCACCAGCTGTCCGGTGGAGAGCCAGCCCAGCGCGTAGCCCAGGCGCTGATCCGGCACCTGGCTTGCCACCAGCGCGATTGCCGCCGAGTTGAAGCCGGCGAACAGCCCCATCGCCATGCGGAACGCGAGCAGATGCCAGACACTGGTCGCGATCCCCATCAGGCCGGTGAACACGGAAATGCCGATGCTGGAGCGCAGCACCATCAGCTTGCGCCCGTAGCGATCCGCCATCCGCCCCCAGACCGGCGCCGTGAACGTGGCGACGAAGGAGGTGACGGAGGCGAGGATGCCCGCCCAGAGATCGATCAGGTCCGGCCGGTGCACGCCGAGATCGGGCAGATAGAGCGGCATGATGGGTGCCAGGATGGTGAATGAGAGGCTCATCACCAACTGGATGCCGACCATGGTCCAGAGGGTGAAGGCCCAGTTCGGCGGCGGCAGGGGATCCGGCGGTGGCGCCGCGCGATCTTGGGTCCCCGACATGCCTGATCCTGCTCCCTGCCGGTCTCGTTCGGTGCCACGCGCAGCGCGCGGGTGGGGGGAATGTCGCCGAGGCGGCCGGGAGGGGCAACCGCCCCAGGCAACGGAGCTGGGCTGCGTGCGTCAGCGGGGACGGGCGGCCGAGGCTGTCTCCGCTCCGTCTCCATGCAGGCGTGGGATCAGGCCGCGTCGAACGCCTGGCGCAGTGCTGCGAGATCCAGTTTCTTCATTCCCAACAGCGCGTTCATCACCCGTCCGGAGCGCGCGGCTTCGGCCCCGGACAGCATCTCCGGCAGGCCCGCGGGAACGATCTGCCACGAGACGCCATATCGGTCCTTCAACCAACCGCATCGCTGCGCCGTCTCGTCGCCGCCGTCGCGGAGCCTGTCCCAGTAGCGATCGATCTCGGCCTGGGTCTCGCACAGGACCACGAAGGAAATGGCCTGGTTGAACGTGAAGTGAGGGCCGCCGTTGAGCGCGGTGAAGGCCTGGCCCTCAAGCCGGAAGGCCACGGTGAGGACCGAACCGTCCGGCTTCCCGTGGGTCTCGAACCCTTCCTTGCCGTATCGGATTACGCGCTCGATGCCCGAATCGTCGAAGACCGACACATAGAATCTCGCCGCGTCCTCGGCCTGGCTGTCGAACCACAGGAACGGGACGATCTTCTGTACGATGGCCATGGTGTTTGTCTCCCGATCGGATCGCCTCCCTCACGGTGTCACATAGACGATCCATCCCACGCCGAAGCGGTCTTGCGCCATGCCGAAACGCGGCGAGAAGAACGTCTTCGCCAGCGGCATCTGCACCTTGCCGCCCTCGGTCAGCGCGGCGAAGGCGCGATCGGCCTCGGCCTCGTCACGCACGGTGAGCGTGAGGTTGAAGCCCTGGAACCCCGTCTCGCCCGTGCAGGGGCCGTCGGAGAGCAGGATGACCGACTCGCCGATCCGGATCTGCGCGTGCATCACCTTGTCCGCCATGGCCGGCGAGACCCGGGCTGGATCGAGCGGTTCGGGACACTCCTTGAAGCGCATCAGCATCACCTGCTCGGCGCCCAGCGCCGCGCGGTAGAAGGCGATGGCCTCATCGCAACGGCCGTTGAACAGCAGGTAGGGCTGGATTTCCATGGTCGAGGCCTCCGTGGGATCGTAGGCAAACGTTACGTCGCCGATCAATCGGCGAAGCGCGCGACGGCGATCGGCGGCAGGCGCGCGTCGGGCGCGGTCCAGGTGCCGCCGCCATCCTCCGACAGCCACAGCCCGCCGCTGGTCGAACCAAGCGCGAGACGCTCGCCGGTCGCATCGACCGCGAGCGCGTGGCGCCACACCAGGTCGTAAGCATGGTTTTGCGGCAGGCCGTGTGTCAGGACCTCGAAGCTTTCCCCGCCGTCGCGCGTGCGCGCGACCACCAGCTTGCCATCGACCGGGATGCGCCGCTCGTCCTTGATCGCGGGGACGAACCAGGCGGTGCCCGGCTCGGTCGGATGCGCGGCGACGGCGAAACCGAATTTGGACGGGCGGATCGCGGTGATGTCAGTCCAGGTGGCACCGGCATCGACCGATCGGAACACGCCGTTGTGATGCTGGCACCACATCACCTCGGGCCGCGCGGC
>JAKAZN010000177.1 GCA_021815835.1 Pseudomonadota bacterium | reverse complement strand
ATAGATACCTACGCGTTCCTCACCCGTCCGCCACTGACAGAGTTACCCCTGCCCGTGCGACTTGCATGTGTTAAGCATGCCGCCAGCGTTCGCTCTGAGCCAGGATCAAACTCTCAGGTTCATCACAAAATCCCCCATGAGATCAATACAAACCCCACGGAAAACCGTAACGAACTAGACCCATAACCCATCAGTCTACCATAGTCCCCCGCCGAAACGAGAAACTATAAGCATGTCATTCAAAGCGTACGTATGCGTAGTCAAAAAGATACGCATCACAAACGCCCCATATGACCAAACCAATCAAGCTAAGGCCACAATAAACCCTAACCTATCAATCCAACCACCAATCAGCCATCCCCCCACTCGCGTGAAGAAATAAACCCATGGGACGCCGCCAACGTATCCCTTCCTAGCCTATGCAATTTTCAAAGAGCAATGGCAAACCAACAGCCCTCCCGCACATAGCAGGATTGCCGCTCAACTTGCCCGAAGAAGCGCCGAACCCGGCGCAGACCGAAGACCTTACCCGCCCCAACGAGGATTTGCAAGCGCCTCGTCATCGCGGGGAGCGGCTCTCTAGCCCCCCCACCTTCCCCGGTCAACCCCCCATTTTCACCCTCCCGCGCGGTCGCATATGGCAGACCACGCTGCTGGCGAACTTACGTCAGGGATGGGTTCGGCCAGCGACAATCAGACTGATCAACTCCCCAAACTTGGCGGATAGCGGCATTGCCGAGGGGACGTGGTAAGCTGCCCCAATCCATTCGCCGTCCGACTTCCCCCGGAACCCATGTCCGCCACCCTGACCGTCGCCGCCGACGAAGCCGATCTCCGCCTCGATCGCTGGCTGCGCCGCCACGCGCCCGGCCTGCCGCAAAGCGCCATCCAGAAACTCTGCCGCACCGGCCAGGTGCGCGTCGATGGCCACCGGGTGGAAGCCGCCACCCGCCTCGCCCCCGGCCAGGAAGTCCGCATCCCGCCCCTCGCCGCGCCCGATCCCGAAACCGCCCCCCCGCCCCGGCGCCCGCCCGACCCCGCGCTCGCGCAAGCCCTGCAACAGGCTGTGCTGTATCGCGACGACCAGATCCTGGTGCTGAATAAGCCCCCCGGCCTGCCGGTGCAGGGCGGCCCGGGGATCGAGACACATCTGGACGGCGCGCTGGACGCGCTGCGCTTTGGCGCCGACCGCCCGCGGCTGGTGCACCGCCTGGACCGCGACACCTCCGGGGTGCTGGTCCTGGCCCGCACCCCGGGGGTGGCCGCGAAGCTCGCGGCTTCGTTTCGTGGCCGGACCATCGAGAAGACCTACTGGGCAGTCGTCGCCCGCCTGCCGGTCCCGCCCGAGGGCCGCATCGACCTGAAGCTGCGCCGCATCATGGGCGCCCGCGGCGGGCGCACCGAACCGGCCGAGCGCACCGACAAGGACGCCACCTGGGCGCTGACCGATTTCCGCACCCTCGATCACGCCGGCAAGGTCGGCTGGCTGGAACTCACGCCGCTGACCGGGCGGACGCATCAACTTCGCGTGCATTGCGTGGCGATCGGCGCGCCGATCCTGGGCGACGTGACCTATGCGCGCCCCGACCAGAACGGCGCGTTCGGCGCCACGATCCCGGGCCTGTCGGAGGCGCTGCATCTGCACGCCCGCGCGCTGTCCCTGCCGCACCCGATGGGCGGGCGGCTGGTGGTGGAGGCCGACCTGCCGCCCCACATGATCGCCACATTTCGGACCTTAGGTTTTCACGCGCCACCCGCCCGGCCGCCGCGTCGCGTCCCGGCCTGATCCGCACACAGGAGCCGCCCATGCGCCCCACTCGATCTTCCGGAAGCCGGTTGCTGCGCTGGCTGTTGCTCGGGGTCGGCGGGATCGTGGTGCTCGCGGTCATCGCCGTCGTGGTGGTGGTCGCGACCTTCGATCCGAACGCCTACAAGGCGCAGATCATCGCCGAGGTGCGGGCGGCGACCGGGCGGACGCTGGTGCTCTCCGGCCCGCTCAGCCTGAAGCTGTCGCTGCGTCCGGCGATCGAGGCGCAGGACGTGGCGCTCGCCAATCCGCCCGGTTTCTCGCGGCCGGACATGGCACGGTTGGGGACGCTCGATCTCGGTGTCGATCTGACGGGGCTGTTCGGCGGGCGGATCACGGTGAGCCGGCTGGTGCTGGTGCGGCCGGATATCCTGCTGGAACGAAGCAAGTCGGGCGCGACCAACTGGAGCTTCGCGCCGGCCCCGGGGCCGCGCGCCGCGCCCGCGGCGGCGCCCGCGCCGGCTTCGTCGTCCTCGGGCGGGATGTCGATTTTCATCAGCGCCGTGCGCATCGAGGACGGGCGCATCGGCTATCGTAACGATGCGACCGGCAAGCAGACGATCGTCGCGCTGCGCAGCCTCGGCGTGACCGAGGCCGCGCGCGATGCACCGCTCGTGATCGCGGCGACCGCGACGGTGAACGGCGCGCCGGTCACGGTGGATGCCACCACCGGGTCGCTGGCGGCGCTGCTGGGCGGGGGATCGGCGCCCTGGCCGGTGCGGGCGAAGCTCACGGCCGCCGGCGCCCGGCTGGGCCTGGACGGGACGATCGCGCATCCGATGACGGGCGCGGGGATCGCGCTCGGGATCGACGCCGCGATTCCCGATCTGGCCGCGCTCACGCCGGTGGCCGGCGCGGCGTTGCCGCCGCTCAAGGGGCTTGCGCTCACCGGCAAGCTCGCGGTCCCGGGGGCGATCGCCGGCGGCGGGCGGATCGACAACCTGGTTCTGACGACGCCGGCGGGCAAGCTTGCCGGCACGCTGGGATTCGGGCTTGGGGCGGTGCCTTCGGTGAGCGGCACGCTCGCCAGTGCCAGCCTGGACGCGGATGCGCTGCTGGCCGCGCTGCATGGCGCGCCGGCCGCCGCGCCCGGCGCCAAGCCAGCGGGCGCATCATCTGGGGGGCCAGCCGCGCCGGCCCCGGCCTCGGCGCTGCTGATCCCGGCCACCCCCTTGCCGCTTGCCGCGCTGCGAAGCGCGAACGCCGATCTGCGCGTGTCGGTCACGGCACTGAAGACCGGGGGCGAGGTCTGGCGCGACCTCGCCTTCCACCTGGTGCTGAACCGCGGCACGCTGACGGTGGCGCCCTTCACCGCAACGCCGCCGGCCGGGGAACTGGCGCTGACCTTGTCCGTGAACGCGGCGGCGGCACAGCCTCCGGTCGCGATCACCTTGCACGCGCCTGGGATGGCGCTGGCGTCGCTGTTGAAACTTGCGGGCCAGCCGGGGCTTGCCACCGGCGATATCGCGCTCGACGCCGATCTGCGCGGCGCCGGCACCTCCCCGCACGCGATCGCCGCCGGGCTGGACGGGACGATCGTGGCCACCATGACCGGGGGCACGATCGACAACGCGGTGGTGAACAAGCTGTTCGGGCCGATGCTCGCGAAGGCCAATCTGGCCGGGCTGCTCGCGCATGGCGGGTCGAGCCGGATCGAGTGCCTGGCGGTCCGGCTGACGGCGCGGCACGGCCAGGGCCGGCTCGATCCGTTCCTGTTCGCCTCCAGCCTGAACACGATCGATGGCGGCGGGACGATGAATTTCGGGTCCGAGACGCTCGATCTGCTGATGCACCCGCAGGCGCGGGCGGGCGGGACCGGGATCGCGCTGCCGGTGGCGGTGCGCGGGACCTTCGCCCATCCGGCGGCCTCGTTGAGCCAAAGCGAGACGGCCGCGGCGGGCGTCGACGTCGCGTTGTCGTTGCTGGGCGGCAAGAAGCTGGCGGTGCCGGGGGCATTGGCCGCGAAGCCGGTGTCCTGCGCCACGGCGCTGGCTCAGGCCCGCGGGCAGCGTCCGCCTCCGCAAGCCGCCGCCCCGGCCGGGAGGACCGCCGCGCCCGCGCCGGCGAAACCGGCGGCGCCCAATCCGGGGACCTTGCTGCGCGGCCTGTTCCACTGAAGGGCCGCGCGCGCCGCTATTCGGGCGGGAGTTGCCCCGCCAGGCGCGAGGCCAGCGCCCAGCCGGGCGCGGCCGAGAGCGGCACGGACGCGACCAGCGGCACCCAGCCGAAGATCGCCCCGTTCAGGATCAGCGCGATCCCGATCCCGAGCAGCACGCCGCCCACCAGCCCTCCGGCCAGCCCGGCGCCGATCCCCAACCACAGCACATCCGCGCGCGCGATCATGGGCGCGGGATAGAGAAAATCGGCGCCGGCGGGAAGGGCGCGTCTCGCGCGGCTGGTCCCGCCATGCCAAGCTTACAGCGTGCCCGGCCCTGGAGGTTCGTCATGCCCGCCTTCCTCTGCACCACTTGCGGCACCCAGTATCCGCCCGCCGACACGCCGCCTCCCGGCTGCGCGATCTGCCAGGAGGAGCGGCAATACGTGAACCCGCTCGGCCAGGGCTGGACCACGGCCGAGGCGCTGTCGCGCACGCACCGCAACGCCTTCGGCGAGCACGAGCCGGATCTGCTCGGCATCGGCACCGTGCCCGCCTTCGCCATCGGCCAGCGCGCACTGCTGGTGAGCACGCCAGCCGGCAACGTGTTGTGGGACTGCATCAGCTTCGTGGATCCCGCCACGATCCGCATCGTCGCGGCCCTGGGCGGGATCGCCGCGATCGCCATTTCGCATCCGCATTATTACGCGGCGATGATCGAGTGGAGCCGCGCGTTCGGCGACGCGCCGATCCTGCTGCACGCAGCCGATCGGCGCTGGGTGATGCGCCCCGATCCGGCGGTCCGGTTCTGGGAGGGGGAGACGCATCCGATCCTGCCGGGGGTGACCTTGCTGCGCCTCGGCGGGCATTTCGCCGGCGGGACGGTGCTGCACTGGGCGGCGGGTGCGGGCGGGGCGGGCGCCCTGCTGTCGGGGGATATCGTGCAGGTCGGGCCGGACAAGAAGGTGAGCTTCATGCGGAGCTACCCCGACCTGATCCCGCTGGATGCCGGGACGGTGCGCGCGCTCGCGGCGAAACTGGAGAAGTGGCCGTTCGAACCGATCTATGGCGCGTGGTGGGATCGGGTGATCCCGGAGGGCGGGAAGGCGGCGCTGGCCTATTCGGTGCGGCGCTACATCGCGGCGGTGACCGGGCCACCGCAGGATTAGCGGCGTTCTCCGCTGCTTGCGGACACGACTTCTGGGCGCTGCAGGGCGCCGCCCAATACCGCCTCCGCGTTGGCGCCCGGCGGGGTGATCTACACCCCTACACGACGGCGCGCTGATCGTGCTGGTGCCCCGCATGGCGCATCGGCGGGAGGTGTATCGTTGACACGGGCGCCGGCCGAAGCGCGCCCCCGCTCACCCCCCCGCCGCCCGTCGCGCCTCGTATGCCT
>JAKAZN010000176.1 GCA_021815835.1 Pseudomonadota bacterium | reverse complement strand
CTTTCCAGCCAGGCCGCGTAGAGCGCGGCGAACCCGGCGGGATCGAGCGCGCGCACATCGACGCCGCGTGCTTGCGCGCCGATATGCGGCGCGAGGCGTCGGATCTCCGGCATGGCGTGTTCCTCCGATCGGTTGCGCCGAGTGTGCGCCGCGGGCGCGGGCGGTCAATCCCGGTGCCCCGGGGCGGGTTCAGGCTCACCGAAGCGGCCCGGCGCGCCTTCACCTTTCCCGCGAGAGCGGGAGAGGTGACTGCTTTCCCGCGAGAGCGGGAGAGGTGACTGGGCAAGACGCAAGTCCAGTCAGCCTGGAACCCCGCTATCCGGCGTCGATCACGCTCACATGCGCCGCCACGATCCGCCACCCCTCCGCCAGCCGCGCCCAGGACTGCATCTGCCGCCCGACCCGCCCGGCCAGGTTCGCGCGATGGAACAGGGTCGAGGCGGTTGCGAAATCGCGTCCGAACGTCGTGATCACGGTGCGCGACAGGTCGCGCGCAAGCCCGGCCGGGGAGCGGGCGGCGCGAAACGCGGCGATCTCGGCCGCGCCATACAGATTCTCCCCGATTCCGTAGCGGATCACCCGCGCATCGTCCCAGAACATCGCGCGCAGGGCTTCGGTGTCGTTGCCGATCAACGCGGCCTCGTAGCGGGCGAAGGCGGCGCGGACCTCCGCCAGGATTTCGGGCAGATCGATCTCCACGGGCAACTCCCTCGGGCCAACTCGCTCTCGGCTACGCCGCCATCGGCGGGCGTGGGGCACCTACCACGCCGCGACGTTCCAGCGCATGGGCCAGGCGCAGCACCAGGTCTTCCCGCCAGGGTGCGCCGATCAGCTGCACCGCCGCCGGCAGCCCGCCCGGCAGGGCCACCGGCACGGCAACGACCGGCAGGCCGATGAAGGAGATCGGCTGCGTGTAGATGCCGATATTCGGCCGCAACGGCACCTCCGTCCCGTCCAGCACCAGCGTCTTCTGCCCGATCCGCGGAGCAACGCAGGGCGTGGCCGGGGCCAGGATCACATCGACCGAGGCGAACAGCGCCAGCATTGCGTCACGGTACCAGCGGCGGAATTTCTGCGCCTGCGCCACATGGGCGGCCGGCAGCATCGCGCCGGCGATCAACCGGTCGCGCACGTCGGGGTCGAAATCGCCCGCCCGCGTGCGCAGGCGGGCGAGGTGCAGCGCCGCGCCCTCGGTGGTGGTGATGACAAAGGCGGCCGCGCGCGCCCGCGCGGCCTCGGGCAGTTCGATGGCACGCACCGGACGCAGCGCGGCGGCGACGGTCTCCAGCGCCGAGATCGCCTCCAGGCATGCGCCGGCGCGGAAATACCCGCCCGCGATCGCGATGCGCAGCCCGTCGATCGGGGCATCGAGGGTCGGAGAGACCGGCTCGGCCGCACGCTCCGCGCAGACCGGGTCGGCCGGATCCGGCCCCTGCATCGCGTCATAGGCCAAAGCGAGATCGGCCGCGCTGCGCGCCAGCGGGCCGAGATGATCGAGGCTGGCGACGAACGGAAAACTCCCCGCCCGCGACAGCCGCCCATAGGTCGGCTTCAGCCCGAACACGCCGCAGAACGAGGCCGGCACCCGGATCGAGCCGTTGGTATCGGACCCCAGCGCGATCGGCACCAGGCCGCCGGCCACCGCGCCGCCCGATCCGCCCGAGGACCCACCCGTCATCCGCGCCAGATCATGGGGATTGCGCGACGGGCCGTCATGGACGTTCTCTCCCGTAAAATCATAGGCGTATTCGCCCATATTGAGACCACCGACCAACACCGCCCCCGCTGCCTCCAACCGCGCGACCAGGGTGGCGTCGCGCCCGGCGGGCGGATGATCGCGGTTGATGGCCGATCCCGCCCGGGTCGGCAGTCCGGCGATATCGATCAGGTTCTTCACCGCGAAGGGCACGCCGGCGAGCGGTCCCGCCGGACGGCCAGCGGCCAGACCGGCGTCGATCGCGCGCGCCCGCGCCACGGCCCGCGCGGCGGTCACGTCGGTGAAGGCGTTGAGGCGCGGATTATCGCGCGCGATCCGCGCCAGCGCCGCGGCAACGACGCCCGTCGCGGTCAGCCGCCCGGCGCGGATGCCGGCGGCGATGTCGCCGGCGCCGGTCCAGGCGAGATCCGCCTCCGGCGCGTTCAGGCCCCCCCCGCTCATGTGCGCCCCGCTCATGTGCGCCCCACTCATGCGCCAAACACCGGCGCGGGTTCCGCCTCGTCGGGCAGGTCGAACGCGGCGACCAGCCGCGCCTGGGCGAGCGAGATTTCCAGATGCGCGCGGATCGCCGGCCGCCATTCGGGGCGCAGCGGAATCTCCAGGAGCGCGGCGGCGGCATCGATCAGGGCGTCGGCCGGGTCCGGGGCGCTCATCCGCGGTCTCCTTGCCCGGCGAGCCACGCGCGCCAGCCGCCGAACCGGGTGATATCGGGCGCGTCGGCCACGCCGTCCGCCTCGGCGAGGAACCCGAGGCAGGGGCCGTCCGTCAGTGCCACCGTGCCGAAGCCCAGCGGCGGCGGCACCTCGGCCAGCAAGGCGCCGATCGCCGCCGTCGGCAGCGCCCAGATTTCGCCCCGGATCGCCGCCCCGTCCCCGGCTCCCTTGGGCGCACGAATCATGCCCGGCCGCGCGCCGAGGGCGAACAGACGATAGCCCGGAATGGTCGCCGCCTCGCGCAGGAACCGCCCGCCGAGCGCGGTCACCTGGCGGTTGAGCTTCAGGCCCGACATATGCGCGCCGATGCAGAACAGGGCCGTCTCCCCGGGCGCGGCGCGGTCGGTCGGCGCGGCCTGGGGCAGGGGCCGGGCGGTCGCGCCGACCGTGCCCGCGTTGGCCCGGTGCAGCGCGTCGGCGATCGGGGCAATGCGGGCTTCGGCGAAGGCGGGGCCGAGCAGCATCATCCCCACCGGCACCCCGTCCGGCCCGATCCCGCCTGGCACGGCAAAGGCGGACAGGCCGCAGAGATTGCCGAAATTCGTGAACGCGCCGAGCCGCGTGTTGGGGCCGAGCGGGTCGGCCGCATCCTCGGCCAAAGTCGGGCAGAAGGGCGCGGTCGGCAGCAGCAGCGCGTCGAATTCCGCGAACAGCAGTTCGGCCGCCCGCCGCGCCTCGGCCAGCCGGTCGAAGGCCAGGAAGGCATCGACGGTGCGGCGGTCGAAGCCGCTTTCCAGGATGCGCCTCGTGACCGGATGCAGGATGTCCGGCTGGCGCGCGATGGCGTCCTGCAACGCGGCGGTGCGCTCGGCGACCCAGGGACCCGCATAGAGCAGCCGCGCCAGATCGAGCAGCGGCGCGATCCCGACGATCTCGGCCCTGAGCAGCGAGGCGGCCCGCGCCAGCGCCGCGGCGGTTGCCGGCGCGCAGAGATCGGCGACATCGGCGGTGGCGATGCGCGCCCCGCCGGTCGTCCCCCCGGTCGCCCCGCCGGTCGCCCCCCCGGGCGCGGGCGCAGCGCGTCCGCTGAGCGCAACGGGCGCGCGGCGCGCATACGGGTCGGCCGGATCGAACCCGGCGATCACCCGATACACCTCCAGCGCCGCATCGACCGAACCCGCGAATACCGAAATCGTGTCCAGCGACCGGCACGCCGGCACCATCCCCCGCGCGCTGATGCTGCCCGGCGTCGGCTTCAGCCCGACGATGTTGCCGAACGCCGCCGGCACCCGTCCCGACCCGGCGGTATCCGTCCCCAGCGCGAAGGGCACGATCCCCGCCGCGACGGCCGCGCCCGACCCCGAAGACGATCCGCCCGGCACGCGGGCCGCGTCGAACACGTTGCGCGGCACGCCATAGGGGCTGCGGGTGCCGACCAGACCCGTGGCGAACTGATCGAGATTGGTCTTGCCGATCAGGATCGCCCCCGCCTCCAGCAGCCGCTCCACCGCCGGCGCGGAGCGCTCCGGCCGATAGGCGAAGCCCGGGCAGGCGGCGGTGGTGGGCAGGCCGGCCGCGTCGATATTGTCCTTCACCGCGAAGGGCACGCCCCAGAGCGGGCGGTCGCGCTGGCCTTCGCGCTCCAGGATGCGCGCGCGTTCCAGGACCGCCGCATCCGGCACCCGCGCGATCCAGATCGCCGGATCGTCATGGGCGTGGTCGGCCTTGAGCGCCGCCTCCGCCGCCTCCGATGGCGTCATTCCGCGGCCCCGTCGCCGGCGAGCGCGCCCTCGGGCGGGGCAAAACGCTCCGGCACGGCCGCCGCGGCCGGATAGCGGCTGAGGCCGAAGCACATCGCGCCCAGCAGCACGTAGCCCAGCGCGACCGGCGCCGAATTGCCGAAACCGAGCGCGGTGCCGTTGATGAAGCCGAAGAAGGCCAGCACCGCGCCGATCAGCGCATAAAGACCGGCCCACTCGAATTTCCGGTCGATGATGAAGGCCGCGACGGCGCCCAGGATCAGCCCCGCCAGGGTCGCGCCACCGCCGAAAAGCTGCATCCCGCGATAGATCACGCCATGCGCGGCCAGCGCCGCGACACCCACCTTCGCCGCACTGGTCCCGGCGGCGGAGAGCGCGCCATCCACCTGGCTCTGCGCCCATTCGGCGACGTTCGGCAGCAGCGCGAGGATCACGGCGGGGGCATGGCGCGCCGGCGTCGCCTCGAACGCCTGGGCGCCGATCACGAGGCCGATATAGAGCAGGATCGGCAGGATCGCGACCAGCGGCACCACCGCGAGCAGGAGCGCCGCCAGCCCCAGGAAGCACACGACCGAGATCGAGAACCCGGTGGCGATCGAATAACCGATGCGCCCGCCCACCGATTTCCAGCCCGGATGGCCGATATAGACCGCCGGCGGAAACGGGCTGCCCAGCAACGATCCGGCCAGCGCGCCGATCCCGTCGGCGATCAGCACCTGGCGCAGCGCGTAATCGTCCCCCGCCGCCGAGGCGCTTTCGACGTTGTTCATGCCCTCGGTGAAATTATAGATCCCGAGCGGAATTGCGGTCACCAGCAGCGGCCCCACATGCGCCAGCCCAGCCAGAACGTGCAGGGTCGGCACCGGCGGATGAAACCCGAACTGCCCCAGTGCCAGCCCCACCGCATGCGGGTCCATCACCGGCGAGATCCCGCTGAAGGTTGCGATCCAGGCCAGCACCGTGCCGACCACCACCGCCGCCAGCCCGCCCGGCACGCCGCCCGGCAGGCGCACGCGGGCCATCCAGCTCACCAGGATGATACCGAGCGAGATGAACGACAGCCACGGCACCTGCCAGGACTGGAATGCCGGTCGCAGCGAGATGAAGGCGATGGAGATCCCCGCCAGCGCCCCCAGCATCGCCGCCCGCGGCGTGTATTTCCGCACCGTGGGACCGACGAAGGCGCCGGCCAGGATGATGATCCCGATCACGAAGGCCC
>JAKAZN010000175.1 GCA_021815835.1 Pseudomonadota bacterium | reverse complement strand
GTCATCGCCGCCACCGCGAACACCAGCGCGGCGGCCAGATCGGCGGGCGGCGTGCGCAGCGCGACCAGCAGCACGACCAGCGGCACGGCGCCGATTCGCGAGAGCGTCAGCAGGTTGGGAAGATCGGTGAGCATGAGCCTGGGAAACTACCTCGGTTCGCCGCGCGCGAACAGCGCCACCCGCGTTACACCGCAAGCTCGATCAAAAAGGGGCCGGGCCGACGCAACGACGCGGCCAGCAGATCGGCGAAGCCCTCGCAGCTATCGGCCCGCGCGCCCTCCACGCCCATGCCGCGCGCAAGCCCGACCCAGTCGAGATCGGGATGGCCGATATCCAGCATATCGAGCGCGGTGCGCCCCGGATTGGCGCCCACATTCGCCAGCTCCCCGAGCAGGATCTGGTACTTGCGGTTGGCGAAGATCACCGTGGTGACATCGAGTTTCTCGCGCGCCTGGGTCCAGAGCGCCTGCAAGGTGTACATCGCCGACCCGTCCGCCTGGGTGTTGATCACCCGCCGCCCCGGCGCGCCGATCGCCGCGCCGGTGGCCATCGGCGGGCCGCCGCCGATCGCGCCGCCCATCACCTGCAACCACTCATGCGGCGCGGCGGCGACCGTATTGGGGAAGAAGCCGCGGCCATAGGTGACGGATTCGTCGGCGATCACGGCGCCCTCGGGCATCAGCGCGGCCAGGGTGCGCGCGACCGCCTCGGGCGACAGCGCGCCGCGGGCGGAATCGGGACGCGGGCCGGCATCGGGCACCTTGGCGGGCGGGGCGCCGAGCGTCTCGGCCAGGCGGGAAAGCGCGTCGTGCGGGTCCTGTTCCGGCCGGGTCAGCACATGGATTTCCGCGCCGGGGGCGAGCGGGGTGCCGGGCTTGTTCGGATAGGCGAAGAAGATCACCGGGGAGCGCCCGCCGACCAGGATCACATGGCGAAAATTGGCCATCGCGGCGACCGCGTGATCCACGGGGTAGGGAATGCGGTCGATCGCGACGCGGCCCTGGCCGCGCGCGATCCGCGCGTTCGAGCCCATCGCCAGCAGCTTCGCCCCGGTCGCGGCGGCGATCCGGTGCGCCGCTTCCAGCCCCGCCGCGTTCAGCGCATCGCCGCCGAGCAGCAGGACCGTGGGCTCGCGCCGGCGCAGCACCGCGGCGGCGGCGGCGATGGCGTGCGGGTCCGCCTGCGGGCGGGCGGGGACGGGGAGGGCGGCGCCGATCACGCCGCCCTCGGTCCAGGCGGTGTCGGCGGGCAGGATCAGGGTGGCGATCTGGCCGGGGGCGGTGCGGGCGGCCTGGATCGCGACCGCCGCGTCGCGTCCGACGGTGGCGGCACTGCTCGCGGTGCGCACGAAGCCGGAGACGCCGCGCGCCCAGCCTTCGGTGTCCGCGGTCAGCGGCGCGTCGAGCGGGCGGTGATAGGTCGCCTGATCGCCGACGATATTGACGATCGGCGTCGAGGCCCGGCGCGCGTTGTGCAGGTTCGCCAGCGCGTTGGCGAGGCCGGGGCCGCAATGAAACAAGGTCGCGGCCGGCTTGCCGGTCATGCGCGCGTAGCCGTCGGCCGCGCCGGACACCACGCCCTCGAACAGGCCGAGCACGCAGCGCATCCCGGGGATGCGGTCGAGCGCGGCGACGAAATGCATCTCCGAGGTGCCGGGATTGGCAAAGCAGGTGTCGATCCCGCCGGCGAGCAGGGTGGAGACCAGGGATTCGGCGCCGTTCATGCGGGATGCTCCGGAAGCGTGGCGGGGCGGCGAGGGTGGGGGAAGCGGCGGGCGCGGGCAATCGGGCGTCCGGCTCAGGCCGCCACGGGTTGCGGGGCCAACAGCCCGAGCAGGCGGGCAAGCACCGCGCGCAGCTCGCCCCGTTTCACCACCATGTCGATCATGCCGTGTTCCAGCAGGTACTCGGCGCGCTGGAATCCCTCCGGCAGTTTCTCGTGCACCGTCTGCTCGATCACCCGCGCGCCGGCGAAGCCGATCAGCGCACCCGGCTCGGCGATCTGGATATCGCCCAGCATCGCGAAGCTCGCGGTCACGCCGCCGGTGGTGGGATCGGTCAGCACGGTGATGAAGGGCAGGCCGGCCTGCTTCACCAGCCGCGCCGCGATCACCGTGCGCGGCATCTGCATCAGGCTGATCGCGCCCTCCTGCATCCGCGCCCCGCCCGAGGCGGTGAACACGATCAGGGGCGCGGCCTGCAACACGGCGAGCCGCGCGGCGACGACGATACCCTCGCCCACCGCCGCCCCCATCGAGCCGCCCATGAAATCGAACGCCATCGCCGCGGCGACCGCGCGGTTTCCCGCGATGGTGCCGTGCGCGACCGCGAGCGCGTCGTCGAGATGGGTCTTCTCGCGCGCCTCGCGCAGCCGGTCGGCGTAGCGCTTCTGGTCGCGGAAGCGCAGCGGGTCGGCTGGCGCGCGCGGCAGTTCGATGCGGGTGAAACCGTCCGGGTCGAAGGTCCAGGCCAGCCGCTCGGCCGCGCCGGCGCGCATGTGATGGGCGCAATGCGGGCAGACCTTGAGGCCGGCGGCCAGGTCGGAGGCGAAGATCATCTGCTGGCAGGCGGGGCATTGATGCCAGAGATTGTCCGGCACCTCGCGCCGCGCGAACAGGGTGCGGATCTTCGGGCGGACATATTCGGTCAACCAGCTCATCGCGGAACTCCGCCGTGGGGCGCTTCAGGAAACGGCGAAGCCGCGATCGGGCGCGATCATCCGCCCCGCGTTCGGCAGCCGGTAATAGGCCGAGGCAAACGCGCCGATCCCGAACGGTTCCAGCCCGCGATGCTCGGGCAGCAGGCGGAACCAGAAGGGCGCGGTGCGCGCCGGGCAGTAATGCGTCACGCAGGACAGTCGTGGCGTGTCCGCCGCCAGCACGCGCGGATGGCTGCGATGCACCAGATCGGCGGTCCAGAAGAACACGTCGCCCTTCTTCGCCAGCAGCCGGCGGTATTCGAAGCCGCGTGCGCGGCAGGCCGCTTCCAGGCTCGCCGCATAGGTCCCCGAATCCTCGCCGGCGCCGAAGCGGCGCGAGCCATCCTTGAAGCGATGCGGGGCCAGGGTGTGGCTGCGGTCGTACCAGGCGAGCTCCCCGCTGCCCTCCGTCACGTCCTGCAGCGCGATCCAGGTGGCGGCGAGCAGCATCGGCTCCTCCACCGCGACATAGGCGGTGTCCTGGTGCAGCAGGTGGCCGTTGCTGCGCTGGAACAACAGCTGCTGGAAGGCGATCGGGCGGGATTCGAAGATCAGCGCGAGGAAGCGCGCGATGCGGGGATGCAGGGCGATCTCGCGCGCGGCGGGCAGGTTCACATAGAGGTCGAACAGGCTCTCGAACGCGTCCGGCTCGGCGCCGGATCGTTTCAGTTCCGGGCGCGCGCGGCGGTGATCGGTGGTGAGGAACATGCCCGGATGGCGGTGGTGGGCGCGGATGCCGTCCACCATGCGGTCGATCAGGGCAGGCTCGATCGCGCCGGGCCAGAGCAGCCACCCATGCTCGATCAGATGCGCGAGATCGGCCACCGCGCCGGCGGGAACCAGACCGTCGGCCTGGCGACGGCGCAGGCTGGCGGCGGCGTCCGGCGCGTCGTTCCAGAGCGTGACGGGCGAGGGTGTCATGGGCACCGGGGGCTCATCCGTTCCGCCGTGCCCCGCGCACCGCCTCGGCCAGGTCGCGCACCTGGCCGAGCACGCGGCCCACGATGCCGGGCGGCGCGCGGCCCGCCGCGTCGAGGCTGGCGGCCACGGTATCGATCAGCGCCGAGGCCACCACGGCGGCGTCCGCGTGGCGCGCCACGATCGCGGCCTGGGCCGGGGTGCGGACGCCGAAGCCGACGGCGATCGGCAGCCGTGTATGACGGCGGATGCGCGGGATCGCCGCGGCCAGGTGCTCGGCGGTCGCGGTGCGGGTGCCGGTGATGCCGGTGATGCTCACGTAATAGACGAACCCGGAACTGCCTTCGAGCACCTTCGGCATGCGCGCATCGTCGGTGGTGGGCGCGATCAGGCGGATGATGTCGAGACCGTTGGCCGTGGCGTGCGGGGCCAGCAGCCCGGCCTCCTCGGGCGGCAGATCGACCACGATCAGCCCATCGACGCCGGCGCGCGCGGCATCGACGCAGAAGCGCTCGGGTCCATAGGCGAGGATCGGATTGAGATAGCCCATCAGGATGATCGGCGTCGCCGGATCGTCGCGGCGGAAATCGCGCACCATCGCCAGGATGCGCGGCGTCTTCGATCCCGCGGCGAGCGCGCGCTTGCCGGCGGCCTGGATGGTGGGGCCGTCCGCCATCGGATCGGTGAACGGCATGCCGATCTCGATCAGATCCGCCCCCGCCCCGGGCATGCCGGCGAGCAGCGCGGCGGAGGTGGCGGGATCGGGGTCGAAGGCTTCGACGAAGGGGATCAGCGCGGCGCGGCCCTCGCGCGCCAGTGCCGCGAAGCGGGCCTCGATGCGGCTCACAGGCCACCCCCCAGATGATCGGCGACGGTGAAGATGTCCTTGTCTCCCCGGCCGCAGAGATTCATCAGGATGATCGCGTCCTTCGCCATCGCGGGCGCGATCTTGGTCACATGCGCGAGCGCGTGCGCCGGTTCCAGGGCCGGAATGATGCCCTCGGTGCGGGTGCAGAGCTGGAATGCCGCCAGCGCCTCGGTATCGGTGGCGGAGACGTATTCGACGCGGCCGATATCGTGCAGCCAGGAATGCTCCGGGCCGATGCCGGGATAATCGAGGCCGGCGCTGATCGAATGCGCCTCGATGATCTGGCCGTCCTCGTCCTGCAGCAGATAGGTGCGGTTGCCGTGCAGCACGCCGGGACGCCCGCCGGTCAGGCTGGCGGCGTGCTCGCCGGTTTCGATGCCGTGGCCGCCGGCCTCGACGCCGATCAGGCGGACCGAGGCATCGTCCAGGAACGGATGGAACAGGCCCATCGCGTTCGACCCGCCGCCGATGCAGGCAACCGCGACATCGGGCAGGCGGCCCTCGGCGGCGTGGAGCTGGGCCTTGGCTTCCTCGCCGATCACGCATTGGAAATCGCGCACCATGGCGGGGTAGGGGTGCGGGCCGGCGACGGTGCCGATCAGGTAGTAGGTGTCGGCGACGTTGGCGACCCAGTCGCGCATCGCCTCGTTCATGGCGTCCTTGAGCGTGCCGGCGCCGGAGGTGACCGGCTTCACCTCCGCGCCCAACAGTTTCATGCGGAACACGTTGGGTTTCTGACGTTCGACGTCGGTGGCGCCCATGTAGACGGTGCAGGGCAGGCCGAACAGCGCGCACATGGTGGCGGTGGCGACGCCGTGCTGGCCGGCGCCGGTTTCGGCGATGATGCGGGTCTTGCCCATGCGCCGGGCCAGCAGGATCTGGCCCATGCAGT
>JAKAZN010000174.1 GCA_021815835.1 Pseudomonadota bacterium | reverse complement strand
TGGCGTTCCGCTCATGTCGCGCGCGGCGCGGGAAGTGATCCTGTCCGGCGGCGCCATCGGCTCGCCGCATCTGCTGATGCTGTCGGGCATCGGCCCCGGCGCGCAGCTCGCCGCCTGCGGCATTTCCGTCCTCCGCGACCTGCCCGGCGTCGGCCAGGATTTGCAGGACCACTACTCCTCGGCGATCAAGCTGAAATGCACCGCGCCGGTGACGGTGAACGACGTGATGCTGAGCCCCTGGCGCAAGCTGCGCGCCGGGATGCAGTACTACGTGCAGAAACGCGGCCCGCTCGCGGTGATCTCGGCCGAGGCGGCGCTGTTCGCGCGCACCCGGCCCGAGCTCGCCTCGCCCGATATCAAGATCTCGCTCGCCTCCTTCAGCGCCGACCGGCCGCAGGACGGGCTGCATCCGTGGTCGGGCTTCACCGTGCTCGCCTACCAGTTGCGCCCCGAAAGCCGGGGGGAGATCGCGCTGACCTCGCCCGATCCGGCGAAGCCGCCGGCGATGCGGCCGAACTACCTGGCGACCGAGATGGATCGGCGCACCCTGGTCGCCGGGCTGCGGCTGGGGCGCGCGCTGCTGGCCCGGCCCGAGCTGTCGGGGTTCGTCGCGGCGGAATACCTGCCGGGGCCGGAGGTGCAGACGGACGACGCCCTGCTGGACTACGCGCGCCGCACCGGCGGCACGGTGTTCCATCCGACCAGCACCTGCCGGATGGGCACCGGTCCCGGGGCGGTGGTCGATCCGGAATTGCGGGTCCTGGGCGTGGGCGGGCTCCGGGTGGTGGATGCGTCGGTGATGCCGACGGTGGTCTCGGGCAATACCAACGCGGCGACGATCATGATCGCCGAGAAGGCCGCCGATCTGCTGCGTGGCGCGGTGGCCCTGGCGGCCTGAGGCCCACCCGCGTGCCCGCCTGACACACCTATGGCCTTCCATTCCCCGGCCTTGCTAAACTGCTCCAGCCGAGTCGCCCCGCAAGGGGGCGCGATCGCCTTGGGGTACGTCAGCATGAAATTGAAGGCCGATCGCGCCGCGCTCCTGAAGGCGCTGGCTCATGTCCAGAGCGTGGTGGAAAAGCGCAACACCATCCCCATCCTGGCCAATGTCATGATCGCCGTCCGCGACGGCAGCCTCACGCTTACCGCCACCGACATGGAAATCGCGGTGGTCGAGGAAGTCCCCGCCACCACCACCCGCAACGGCGCCACCACCGCGCCCGCCGCCACGCTCTATGAAATCGTCCGCAAGCTGCCCGAGGGCGCGGAGATCGAACTCGACCACCCGGGCGGGGACGCCCAGCTCACCCTGCGCGCCGGGCGCTACGCCACCCATCTCGTGGTGCTCGCGGTGGAGGATTTCCCCTCCATGACCGCCGGTGCGCTGCCGCATAAATTCAGCCTGTCGGCCCACGCGCTGCGCACCCTGATCGACCGCACCCGCTTCGCCATCTCCACCGAGGAAACCCGCTACTACCTCAACGGCATCTATCTCCACGCCACCGAGTCCGACGGTGCCAAGGTGCTGCGCGGCGTCGCCACCGACGGCCATCGGCTGGCCCGGGTGGAAGAACCGCTGCCGGACGGCGCCGGGTCCATGCCCGGCGTCATCGTGCCGCGCAAGACGGTGACGGAACTCCGCAAGCTGCTGGACGAAACCTCCGGCAACGTGGAGATCGCGCTCTCTGATACCCGCATCCAGTTCACCATCGACGCGGTGCGCCTGACCAGCAAGCTGATCGACGGCACCTTCCCCGAATACGAGCGCGTCATCCCGCGCGGCAACGACAAGATCCTGCGCGTCGGCAAGAAGGAATTCGCCGACGCGGTGGGCCGGGTCGCGGCCATCTCGGCCGAGCGCTCGCGGCCGGTGAAGCTCAGCCTCTCGCACGATCTGCTGGTGATCTCCGCCTCCAGCCCCGAACAGGGGGCCGCGACCGAGGAACTGGACGACGGCCGCGTCACCTACGATTCCGGCCCGCTCGAAATCGGCTTCCAGGCGCGCTACCTGAACGACATCACCGACCAGGTGGGCGAGCAGGTGGAGTTCTGCTTCGCCGACGGCTCCGCGCCCACCATCGTGCGTGACGCGGCCGATGCCAGCGCGCTCTATGTGCTGATGCCGATGCGGGTCTAGGCGGGTGCGGCAGCGGGATGCGGCGGCGGGGCGGACGATGCGCCCCTGGCTCCTGATCGCGGCGCTGGCGCTGGCCGGCTGCCAGACGGGCACGCTCGGCCAGACCGCGAGTGCGCCGGCGCCGGACCCGACCGACGGCCTCGCCGCCATCCCGCCCTGCCCGGACGGGCTCAGCGCCACGCTCAATACCGGAACCGTGGTCGATTTCGCCGGCGCCGCGCCGGATCACCCGGATATCTGCCTACGCCGGATGAACGGGCATACCTACCGCTACTTCCTGGGTTTCTGGGGCGATGGCTGGTTCCATGACGGCACGCCCGAGGAACGCGCGGCGATCCGCCAGGTCCTCACCGGCCCGGTCGGCACCACCGCCCGATTCGCGTTGCCGCGGCGCACCGCCCTGGTGCTCTGGCGCTCCGCCACCGTCACCCATCTCGGCGACCCGAACCTGACCCTCGGCGCCGCCGCGCCGCGCCGCACCGTGCTGATCCGGGTGGAGCGCAAAGGCCCGCCCGATCGCGCCGATCTCGGCACCGAGACCTTGATCTGGCTCGACCGCGCCACCTTGATCCCGCTCAAGCGCGAGGAGGTCGTGCACATGGCCCACGGCACCGAACGCCAACTGGCCTGGCGCGTCCGCGCGCTGACGCCGGGCTCCGAGTAGTCCCGGGCGCCGCGCCGCGATGGGAGAAATCCGCGTCAAGCTGCCCGACATGCTTGCCGCTTCCGGCGCCACCGCCGCCGCGCGCGCCGCCCCCGACGCGCCGCCAGCCGACGCCCCCCGCGCAGCGTGGGGCCGCCGCGCCCGCCGGGTGATTCGCCGCATCCTCTACCGGCTGTATGAATCCCGGCTGCTGCGGGAGGTCCATGCCGGCCCCACGCCACGGCATATCGGCATCATCCTCGACGGCAACCGCCGCCACGCGCGCGAACTGGGGCTGCGCGATTTCCGCGCGATCTACGCGCGCGGCGCCGGCAAGCTCGACGACGTGCTCGACTGGTGCGCCGAGCTCGGTGTCTCCGCGGTCACGCTCTGGGTCTGCTCGACCGACAATCTTGCCCGCCCGGCCGAGGAATTGTCCGGCATCCTCGCCGCGATCGAAGGCAAGATGAACGCGCTCGCCGCCGATCCGCGCATCCATGCGCTCGGCGTGCGGGTGAACGCGATCGGCCGGCTCGACCTGCTGCCGGCCTCGCTGGTGGCCGCGCTGGAACGCGCCGCCGCGGCCACCGCGGCGAACCGCCAGCTCACCCTGACGATCGCCGCCAATTACGGCGGGCGGGAGGAAATCGCCGACGCGATGCGTTCGCTGCTGGCCGATTTCGCCGCCCGCGGCCTCACGGCCGAGGACGCCGCCGTCGCCATCACGCCCGAGGCGATCGGGCGGCATCTCTATGCGCCCGGCCTGCCGGATCCGGACCTCATCATCCGCACCTCGGGCGAGCTGCGCCTGTCGGGGTTCCTGCTCTGGCAGAGCGTCTACAGCGAGTTCCATTTCACCGATGTCTATTGGCCGGAGTTCCGGCGCATCGATCTGTTGCGCGCGATCCGCACCTTCCAGTCGCGCGACCGGCGCTTCGGCCGCTGATGGCCGCGATCGCGGTCGCGCCGGGGATCGCGCTCGACGACCGCGCGCTTACGGAAAGTTTCATCCGCGCCTCGGGACCGGGCGGGCAGAACGTGAACAAGCTGTCCACCGCGGTGCAGCTGCGCCTCGATCTGGCGGCGAGCGGGCTGCCCGAGGCGGTGCTGGCGCGGCTCGCACGCCTGGCCGGGCGGCGTCTGAACCTGGAGGGGGAGCTGGTGATCGCCGCGCGCAGACATCGCACGCAGGAGCGCAATCGGGCGCAGGCGATGGAGAATTTGCTGGAGCTGATCCGCGAAGCCGCCGCGCCGCCGCCGCCCAAGCGCGTGCCGACCCGGCCGGGGCGCGCGGCGCGGGCGCGGCGGATGGACGAGAAATCCCGCCAGGGCACGCGCAAGCGGCTGCGCGGCCGGCCGGACGAGAGCGGGTGATACCACCCCCTCTTGAGGCGTGCCGGGAAACGGCGCCACCCTGTCCCCACCCGAGGCGCGCGGAAACGCGCCCGGCCCAATGGGAGGGTATCATGCCGACCTATATCATGCTGGCGAAATGGACCGATCAGGGGCTGCGTTCGATCGGCGACAGTCCGAAGCGGCTCGATGCCGCGCGCAAGGGCCTGGCCGAGATGGGCGGCCAGATCCGCTCGGTGTTCATGACGATGGGCGATTACGATCTGGTCGCCGTCTATGAAGCCCCGGACGATGCGGTGTGCGCCCGGTTCACCTTGATGCTGGGTCGTCAGGGCCATGTCCGCACCACGTCGATGAAGGCGTTCCCGGAGGAGGCCTACCGCCAGATCGTCGCCTCGATCTGAACGGAAATCGCCGGATCCTCCCCGTTATGGCCGGGCCTGACCCGGCCATGACGGCGCGGACGGGACGCCGTGCGCGGACGAATCATCGAACGCTCCGACGGCTGGTATAATCGTATTGTTCGCTGAAGCGGACTCAGGAGGCGGAATCGCCGGAGGCGCGATTCCGGTTCGATGCAACCGGCCTCCGGCAAACCCGGCACGGTTCAGGCGACGATGCGCCCCGCGGGAGGGCGTCAAAACGAGCAGCTATGGGCCAGCACCTTGCAGGCTTTGCCGCCCGACGACTTGCAATACCTGAGAGCGCTCGCCTCGGCCTGCCGGACGGTCGCGCCGCTATCGTAACCATATGCCCCCTTGGCTCGATCCGTGGCGAGGGCGCCGCATTCACGATCGAACCAGGTGACCACCCGGCAATCGTTCGACGCGCAGGATTTGAGAGCGGCGCGCGTGGCGTTAGCCTTCGTGCCCCAATGGTAGGACTCGCCCCAGCGCCCGCTGGTGGGACCATAGGCGATGGCGCCGTAACTCTGGGACGCGCCGTGGCCTGAGTTGTTCTGGCACTGCGACATGCACGAGCCGTTTTGAAAGCCGTTGGTGCCCCATACCGTGTCGCACTGGTTCTGACACGACTCGTAGTTGCTGGCACGCGCCGGCGCGACCACGAGCGCCAATGACAGTCCGATCACCGCTGGGGCGAGGCCGCCCAGCACGGCAACAGCGTACCTCATCGCTGAATTCCCTCATTGTTTCCTGTTCGCCCAACCTGCGTCCGCCAGTCGGTGCCGGTTCGGAAACTCGGCTCATTCCCTGACATTTCCCATATTCCGAGCCGATCCGGACACATGGGGCAGT
>JAKAZN010000173.1 GCA_021815835.1 Pseudomonadota bacterium | reverse complement strand
CCACGAACACCGCGCTGCCCAGTCCCAGCATGATCGGAAAATGCAGCAGATACATCGGGAACGAAATCCGGCCGAGGAATTGCGGCACCGGGCCGGACAGGAAGGTTTGCAGGGTCGAATTCAGCAACACGCCAAGGAAGACCAGCAGCGCGCCGAACTCGATATGCCAGAAGAACCAACTGTATGACCGCAGCGCCGGCGCGATCCCGGCCAGGTCGCGCAGCAGCCGCACGCCCGGAAACCAGTGCCCCGCGGCGATCCAGATGCCCGCGGCCAACAGCGCCCATCCGGTTCGCGCGCGCGCCCGCCCGCCCGGCGCACCGAGCCAATCGCGTTCCCGCGCCAGCACCGACAGGACATGGCCCACCGCGAACAGCATCAGCGCGTTGGCCCCGATCAGCAGCACCGCCAGCGCCAGCGCCAGGCCCCAGTGCCTCGCCGAGCGCGCGCGCAGCCACACCAGGCCCAGCACCAGCACCGAGCCCCACCATTCCAGATGCAGGCTCCAGATCGGCGTGTCGGCCGAGGCATAAACGGACATCAGGCGGCCGACCAGCGGGGCGAACAGCGTCGTTTGCGCATACCCCGTCAGCATCGTCAGTCCCGATCCGTCCGCCAGCGCATGGGCGGGCGTGAGCGGGGCGAAGGACGCAAGCCAGGCGCACCCGTTCAACCGCGCCGCCGCAAGCCAGGCGCCCGGGAACGCAGCGCGGAGCGCGAAGGCCAGCACGCAGGCGGCGGCCACCGGCAGGGCGAGCCGCACGGCCCGGCGAATCAGCCCGGCGCGGAGCGCGCGGGGCGCGCGCTCGAACCCGGGGGTCAGGACGAAGCCGGACAGGACCAGGAACAGGAAGACGGCGAAATCGCCGTTCGCCAGCGGATCGAGCCGGGCGAACCAGGCGGGGCGGAACGCGTAGAGGAAATGCCCGACCATCACCTGCGCCGCGGCGATGCCGCGCAGGCCGTCCAGGCAGGCCACGCGCGAGGGCGCGCCGGCCATGGGAAGGGTTGCGCTCAGGCCGCCTTGCGGAACGTCTTCGGGATGCCCGCGCGCGCGGTTTGCCCCGACAGCGGCTCGGCCGGCAGGCCCGCGTGCAGCAGCGCGCGCGCCTCCAGCAGCTTCGGCAGATCGATCCCGGTGCCAAAGCCCATGCTTTCCAGCATGAACACCAGATCCTCGGTCACCACGTTGCCCGACGCGCCCGGCGCATAGGGGCAGCCGCCCAGGCCGCCGAGGCAGGAATCGAACGCGCGGATGCCTTCCTCGATCCCCGCCAGCGCGTTCGCGAGCCCCAGCCCCATCGTGTCGTGCAAATGGAGCCCCCACAGCACCGGACCGATCGCGCCGCGCACCGCGCGCACCACTTCCTTGATCTGGGCCGGATGGCCGTAGCCCACCGTATCGGCCAGCATGATCTTATCGACGCCGGCCCGCGCGAGACCCGACGTGACCGCCACCACCTGCGCGGTCGGCACCACGCCGTCGATCGAACAGCCGAACGCGGTGGAGGCGCCGGCGATCACCTCCATCCGCCGCTCCTGGCCGCGCACCCAGTCCATCATCCGCGCCATCTCGGCGATGCTTTCCGCCGGCGAGCGGTTGAGGTTGGCGCGGCTATGGCCCTCGCTGACCGAGACCGGCACGCTGATCTTATGCGCCCCTGCGTTGTAGGCGTTCTGCGCGCCACGCAGGTTGGGCACCAACGCGATCACCGTCAGGCCGGGAATCGCCAGCGAGCGGCGCACCACCTCGGGCGTGTCCTCCATCTGCGGGATGACGCGCGGGGGGACGAAGCTGCCGACCTCGATCTCCTTCACCCCGGCGGCGGCCATGGCGGCGATCCAGGCCACCTTGGCGTCGGTGCTCATGCGGGTCTTGGCGATCTGCAGACCGTCGCGCGGGCCGACTTCGCAGATGTTGACGCATTCGCTCATGGGGCGGGTACCTCGGCGATCAGGATGCTGCCGGTTTCGGATTCGGTCATCACCACGCCGCGCCCGTCGGGCGTGAGCGCGAGATTGGTGATGTGCCGGCCGGCACAACTGTCGATGCGATAGCAGGGCTTGCCCTGGGCGTCGATCACCCAGACGCAGCCATGGCCGGGATTGGCGATGTAGAGCCGGTCATGCGCGTCCATCGCCAGCCCGTCGGGACCCGACGTGCCGGCCGGCACGCGCGCGAAACATTGCGCCTTGCCGACGATCGCGTCGTTGCGCAAGGCGAAGCGCCAGACCTCGCAGGAGCGGGTCATGGCGACATAGACATGGGTCTGCGCCGTGTTCAGCACGATCCCGTTCGGGCTGGGGCAGGTGGCGAGCAGCCGGTCCAGCCGCCCATCCGCGTGCCGCCGCCACACCCGCCCGGTGGGGTCCTGCAAGCCGGTCTGGCCCTGGTCGGTGAACAGCACCGAGCCGTCGCGGTGCAGGGTCAGATCGTTCAGGCCCTTGAAGCTCTCGCTCATCACGCTGGTGACCACGGGGGTGACCATGCCGGTGGCGGGATCGATGCGCACGAGGCCGCTGCGATAGTCGGCGGCCATCAAGGTCCGGTCGGGCAGCACCTTGAGGCCATTGGGCCAGCCTTCGTATTCGGCGAGCAGCTTCCAGCCGCCGGCCTCGATACGGAAGACGCGGCCGAACGGGATATCGACCACGTGCAGATGGCCGGTGTCGTCGTAGCAGGGGCCTTCCAGGAAGCAATCGACCGCGGCGCCGGCGCGATTCGCGGCGGACCATTCGGTGCGCGCCGGGCGGCGGAAGCTGTCGGGCATCCGGGTCAGCACGCGGGAGGGGAGAGGCGCGGGGGGATCGAACCACATGGGCAGAGAGTGCGGCTTGCCGCGGGAGCGGGCAAGGGGGACCGCTACTTCCTCGGCGGCCGGTCGGCTGTCGCTCCCGCCTCCACCCGCGCCCGCGCCGCGGCCGGCGCCTCGGCGCCCCGCCGCAGCCGGTGCTCGCCCAGGAACAACAGGATCGGTGCCGCGATGAAGATCGAGGACGACGTGCCCACCACGATCCCGAACAGCATCACCCAGGCGAAGCCCGAGATCGACTCGCCCCCGAACAGCGCCAGCGGCAGGGAGGCCAGGAACACCGTCATGGACGTGCCGAGGGTGCGGTTCAGGGTCTCGTTGATCGACAGGTCGATCAGTTCACGCAACGGCATGGTCTTGTATTTGCGCAGGTTCTCCCGCACCCGGTCATACACCACCACCTTGTCGTTGGTGGAATAGCCAAGCACCGTCAGGATCGCCGCCACCATCACCAGGTCGAAATCGAATCGCGTCAGCACCAGGAAGCCGATCGTCTTGGTGATATCCAGGACCAGGGTGACCACCGCGCCCACCGCGAACTGCCATTCAAATCGGAACCAGATATAGATCAGGATCATCGCCAAGGAGATCACCAGCGCGAGCACCCCGTTGCGCAGCAATTGCGCCGATACCGCCGCGCCGATCGCGTTGGTGCGCAGGATCTTCGCCCCCGGCACCGCCTGGGCCAGGGCGGCGCGCACCTGCGTCACCGCGGCATCGGTGGCCTGCGCGGTGGGCTGCACGCCGAGGCGGATCAGCACCTGGTCCGGCGCGCCGAAGCGCTGCACGCCCTGTTGCGGCAAATGCCGGGCCGTCAGCGCGGCGCGGATCGCGCCGAAATCGGCCGGCCCGGGCGTCTTCACCTGCATCACGATGCCGCCCGAGAAATCGATCCCGAATTGCAGCCCCGGATGGAAGAACAGCACCAGCGAGGCGGTGGACAGCACCGCCGAGACGATCAGCCCCATATGCCGCCCGCGCATGAACCGGATGCGGGTGCCGTCCGGCACGATGCGAAACAAGGGACGCAGCAGGCGGGAGAGGAACATGGGTTCTACACCGGCAACAGGCGCGGACGGACCGCGATATACCAGCGCGAGACCAGCAACCGGGTGAGCATCCAGGCGGTGAACAGCGACGTGGCGATGCCGATCGTGATCGTCACCGCGAAGCCGCGCACCGGGCCGGAGCCGAAGATGAACAGCATCACGTGGGCGAGGAACGTCGTCGCGTTGGAATCGAAGATGGTGCGATAGGCGCGCTGGAACCCGTGCTCCAGCGCCGCCAGCGGCGGGCGGCCGTTCTTCTGTTCCTCGCGGATGCGCTCGTTGATCAGGATGTTCGCATCGACCGCCATCCCCAAGGTGAGCAGGATGCCCGCCATGCCCGGCAAGGTCAGCGTTGCCTGCAACAGCGACATCACCGCCAGCATCAGCACCAGGTTCACCACCAGCGCGAGATTCGCGAACCAGCCGAACAACCCGTAGAACAGGCCCATGAACGCGATCACCAGCACGAACCCGGCGGCGAGCGCGATCGCCCCGGCGCGGATCGAGTCCGCGCCCAGCTCCGGTCCGATCGAGTTCTGCTCCACGACGGTGAGCGGCGCCGGCAGCGCGCCGGCGCGCAGCAGCAGCGCGAGGTCGGAGGCGCCGGCGGCGGTGAAGCTGCCGCTGATCTGACCGGCCCCGCCCAGGATCGGCTCGCGGATCACCGGCGCGCTCAGCACCTTGCCGTCCAGCACGATCGCGAAACGCCGGCCGACATGGGTGCGCGTGATGTCGCCGAAGCGCCGCGCGCCCACCGAATTGAAGGTGAAATTCACCACCCATTGGCCATTCTGCGAATCGGTGCCGGCGCGCGCGTCGGTGAGATCCCCGCCATCGACATCGACCCGGTCATAGACCGCGATCGTCTGGTGCGGGTCGTCCTGCATCGGCAGGAACGTCACGCCGGGCGGCGGCGCGGTGCCGGGGGCGGCGCCCTCATCGACCAGCTGGAACGTCATATGCGCGGTCTGGCCGAGCAGATCCTTGATCCGCTCCGGATCGCCGATTCCGGGAAGCTGCACGACGATGTGCGAATCGCCCTGCCGCGTGATCTCGGGATCGACCACGCCGGTGGCATCGATGCGCCGGCGGACGATCTCGATCGATTGCTGCACGGCGGCGGAGGCGCGATCATGCAGCGCGACCGGCGAAAGGGTGAGGACGATGGTGCCGTCGGGCGCGCTGTCGATCGCAAGATCGGGCACCCGCGTCACCGGATCGATCGCCGCCAGCGGACGCAGCACGACAAGTGCCACGGCGATCTGCGCGGGATTGCGCAGCCGCAGCACCACGCGGGTCTTCGCCGGGTCCGCCACCAGCGAGCGATAGAACACCGGCGCCCCGCCCGGGGCATGGCGCAGCGCCTGGCGCACGCTGTCGAGCAGCCCGTTCAGCCGCTCCTTCACCACCGCGTTCATATCCACCTGCATCAGCAGATAGCTGCCGCCCTGCAGGTCGAGCCCCAGATGCACAGTACGCCACGGCAGCCACGGCGCCGGCGCGCGCGCCATGTTGGGCACGCACAGGATCGCGCCGAGCACGCAGGTCAGCAGCACGAGCGTGGTCTTGAGGCGGCTGAAA
>JAKAZN010000172.1 GCA_021815835.1 Pseudomonadota bacterium | reverse complement strand
GCCGGCGTCGGCGGCGAGATCGACGATCACGCTGCCGGGACGCATCGCCGCCACCATCTCGGCGGTGACGATCACCGGGGCGCGGCGGCCCATCACCAGCGCGGTGCAGATGACGATGTCGTTCTTGGCCACCGTGGCGGCCATCAGTTCGGCCTGTTTCTGGCGGAACGCGGCGCTGAGCTCGCCCGCGTAGGGGCCGGTCTGCTTCGCCGTTTCCTCGTCCTCCACGCCCACGAAAGTGGCGCCGAGGGATTTGATCTCCTCCTTCGCCGCCGGGCGCACGTCGGTGGCCGAGACGATGGCGCCCAGCCGCCGCGCGGTGGCGATCGCCTGCAATCCGGCCACGCCGGCGCCGATCACGAACACCCGCGCGGGCGGGACCGTGCCGGCGGCGGTCATCATCATCGGAAAGCCGCGCTGGAAGGCGCCGGCGGACTCGATCACCGCGCGATAGCCGGCCAGGTTGGCCTGGCTCGACAGCACGTCCATCGATTGCGCGCGGGTGATGCGCGGCAGCAGCTCCATCGCCGCCGCGTCGATCCCGGCCGCGGCGAGCGCCGGGATCGTGTCGGGCTCGGCGAAGGCATTGGCGGTGCAGACCAGCAGCGCGCCGCGCGGGATCAGCGCGCGGGTCGCCGCGTCCGGCATCTGGGCGGCGAAGACCACGCCGGCCCCGGCCAGCGCGGCGGCGGCATCGGGGGCGATCTCGGCGCCGGCGGCGGCGAGCTCGGCATCCGGCAAGGAGGCCGCGGCGCCGGCGCCGGCCTCGACCGCGACGGAAAGACCGAGTGCGATCAGGCGCTTGACGGTATCCGCGGTGACCGCGATTCGGGTCTCGTGGGCTCGCCGCTCGGTCACTACCGCCAGACGCATCCGCGCTGTCCTTCCGGGGGTTGGTCGCGGCGCACCATGCGCAGAAGGATGCGGCGGCGCAAGGGGTTCGGGGCCTTGCGGCGGCGGGCGGGCGGCCCCCGCCGGCCCCACATTCCCGTCCGGTCCGATCCGCCCTATACGCACGCCATGACCGCGCGCGCCCACCGGCTTGAAGCCGTCCTTCGCCAGGCCCTCGCCCCCGCGCTGCTCACGGTGCGCGACGACAGCGCGCGCCATGCCGGCCATGCCGGGGCGCGGGCGGAAGGCGAGACCCATTACGATGTCCTGGTGGTCACGGAGGCCTTCCGCGGCGCCTCTCGCGTCGCCCGGTCCCGCCAGGTCCATGCGCTGCTCGCGCCGGAATTCGCCGCCGGGATGCACGCGCTCGCCCTCACCTTGCGCACCCCCGAGGAACACGCCGCGATCGCCGCGCGCGGCTGACCCCGCGCTACACCGCCAGGCCGCGTTCCCGCGCCCAGCCCAGGATCGGCTCGCGCAGGCTCGCCGCCCCGGCCGCGCTGCCGCGCAACGCGCCCAGCACCTCCCGGAACGACGGCAAGTCCACCCCCGTCAGCAGCGATTTCACCGCCAGCAGGCCGGAGGCCGGCATCGACAAGCTCGTCAGCCCCAGCCCCGCCAGCACCATCGCCTCCAGCGGCCGCCCCGCCGCTTCGCCGCACAACGACACCCGTACCCCCACGCCCCCGCGCGCCGCTCGCGCCGCTGCCAGCACCAGATCCAACAGTTCGAACACCGGCGGCGACAGCAGATCGTAGCGCGCCGCCAGCGCCGGCGATCCGCGATCGGCGGCGAACAGGAACTGCATCAGGTCGTTCGAGCCGACCGAAATGAAATCCGCCTCCTCCAGCAGCGACCCGAGCTGGAAGACCAGCGCCGGCACCTCCAGCATCGTTCCCACCGACAATCGTTCCGGGGCCGGGCGCACCCGCCGCGCCTCCGCCTCCAGCAGCGCGCGGGCCGCGCGGAACTCCGCCACCGTCGCCACCATCGGAAACATCACCGACAAGGGCCGCCCGGCCGCGGCCAGCAGCAGCGCGCGCAACTGCCGGCGCAGCACCGCCGGCCGATCGAGCCCCACGCGCAACGACCGCCAGCCCATCGCCGGATTGGCCTCCTCCGGCGCTTCCGCCCCGGCCAGCAGCTTGTCCGATCCCAGATCGAGGGTGCGGAACACCACTTCCCGCCCGTCCGCCGCGTCCATCACCTGGGCGTAGAACGCCGCCTGCCCGGCGGTATCGGGGATGGTGCCGCGCGCCAGCATGGCGATCTCGGTGCGAAACAGGCCAATCCCGTCCGCCCCGGTCCGTTCGAGCTGATCGAGCTCCAGCGCCAGGCCGACATTCAGCATCAGCCGCATCTTCGTGCCGTCGGCGGTGACCGCGGGCCGGCCGCGCAGCGCCGCCTGGCCCTCCAGCAGGGCCGCGCGGGTTTCGATCGCGCGCAGGCAGACGCGGCGCACATCCTCCTCGGGGCGCAGGATCAGGCTGGCGCCGTCGGCGTCCAGCACCGCGTCTTCCCCCGCGTTGGCCGCGGCCAGAACGCCGCGCACGCCGCCCAGCGCGGGCAGGCCCAGCGCGCGCGCCAGGATCGCGGCGTGGCCCGCGGGGCTCGCTTCCTCGATCACCACCCCGGCGATGCCGCGTCCGTGCCAGTCCAGCAATTCCGCCGGCCCCAGCCTGCGGGCGATCAGGATGGCCCCCGGCGGGATCGCCGGCGTGGTCGCGCCGGCCAGTTCGGCGAGCAGCCGTCCCGCCAGATCCTCCACATCCGCGAGTCGCTCGCGCAGATAGGGATCGGCGATGCGCCGCATCCGCTCGTGCAATTCGCCGGCGACGCGCTGCACCGCGGCCTCGGCCGCGAGGCCGCCGCGGATCACCTCGGCCACGCGGCGCAGCCAGCCGGCGTCGCCCGCGACCAGCCGATACGCTTCCAGCACGTCGCGCGATGCGCCCGCCTCCTCCCCGTCCGGCACGCGGCCATCGCCCAGCATCTCATCGAGGCGCCGGCGCATCCGCGCCGCGGCCGCGTCCAGCCGCGCGACCTCCGCCTCCGGGTCGTCGGTCAGCATCCGCCCGGTCAGGCGGAACCCGCCGGTCATCACCACCGGCCCCAGCACGATCCCCGGCGCAAGCGACAGGCCGGAGAACACGCGCGGCATCGCCCCGCCCACCCCTTCGCGCGGCCCCGCCTCCGCCCCGCCGCCGGCGAGCAGTTCGGCGACCAGCATCGCCACCGTCTCGGCTTCCTCCACCTCCTGGGCCGAGTAGTGGCGCGGCGCGCGGTTCTGCACCGCGAGCACGCCCAGGATTCGCCCCGCCCGGCGCACCGGGACCGCGAGCATCGAGGCGTAGGGTTCCTCCCCCGTCTCCGGCCGGTAGGCAAAGCCCGGATGGTTCTGCGCGTCGGGCAGGTTCATCACCTCGCCGGCCGCCGCGCACAGGCCGACGATGCCCTCGCCCACCCGCAGCCGCGTCTGCCCGACCGCGTCGGGATTGAGCCCCTCGGTGGCGGCGAGTTCCAGCAGATCGCCGGGGCGGGAGACATAGACCGAGGCCACCTCGGCCACCATTTCGCGCGCCACCAGGCGCGCCACGTCCGACAGCGGGGCGGCGCCGCGCGCCATCAGGTCGCGCAGCCGGGCAAGCAGCCGGCGCGGGCCGGTCGGGCGCGGCTCGGCGCTGACCGGCTCAGCCGCCATGGCGGCGCGGCCGGCGGGGCGCGTCCGCGCCGGCGGTCATGACGCGGGCGCTTCGCGCGCGGCGAGCGCGGCGCAGGCCTGGGCGACGAGCTCGGCCAGGATCTCGGCCACCGGCTGGATCGCGGTGACCATGCCGACCGACTGGCCGGCCATGACGGAGCCTTGTTCCACGTCGCCGTCGATCACCGCGCGGCGCAGCGCGCCGGCCCAGAAATGCTCGATCTCGAGCTGCGCCGCGTCCTTGGCGATCTCGCCGGCGATGAAGCGGCGCACCATCTCGGCCTGATGCGCCAGGAACCGTTCGGTTCCGGGATTGACCAGGCCGCGCACCGGAATGACCGGAAAGCGCGGATCGAGCTGGACCGAGGGCAGCGCGTCGCGCGCGTTGGCGCGGAGAAACGCCTGCTTGAAGCGCGGATGGGCGATCGATTCCTCGGACGCGGCGAAGCGGGTGCCGAGCTGCGCGCCGGAGGCGCCCATTTCCAGATAGGCCAGGATCGCCTCGCCGCGGCCGATCCCGCCGGCCACGAACACCGGCACGTCGCGCAAGGCGGGCAGGATTTCCTGGGCCAGCACGTTCAGGCTGACGGGGCCGATATGCCCGCCGGCCTCGGAGCCTTCGATCACGATCGCATCGGCCCCGGAGCGCACCAGGCGCTTGGCCAGCACCAGCGCCGGGGCGAAGGCGATCAGCTTCGCGCCCCCGTCCTTCACCGCGCGCACCGCGCCGCCGGGCGGAATCCCGCCCGCCAGCACGACATGTCCGACGCGGGCGGCGAGGCAGACGCGCACCAGATCGTCGAGCGCGGGATGCATGGTGATCAGGTTCACGCCGAACGGCTTCGTCGTCAGCGCCTGGGTGGCGGCGATTTCCGCTTCCAGCAGTGCCGGCGTCATCGCCCCGCAGGCGATCACGCCGAAGCCGCCGGCGTTGGAGATGGCGGCGACCAGGTGCCGCTCGCTGACCCACGACATCGCCCCGCCCATGATCGCGAGCTCGCAGCCGAGGAACGCGGTGCCGCGGGCCCAGAGTGCGTCGAGCCGACGGCGCGCGGAAGAGTTCGGGTCAGGCGGCATCGAGACCGTAGGCGGTATGCAGCGCGCGCACCGCGAGCTCGGTGTATTCGGCCGCGATCAGCACGCTGACCTTGATTTCGCTGGTGGAGATGACCTCGATATTGATCGCCTTGTCGGCGAGCGCGCGAAACATCGTGTTCGCCACGCCGGCATGGCTGCGCATTCCGACGCCGACCACGCTGATCTTCGCCACATCCGGGTCGGTCAGCACCTCGGCGAACCCGATGCTGGGCGCGATCGCCGCCAGCGCCGCCTGGGCGCGCGCCAGATCGGCCTTGCCCACGGTGAACGTCAGATCGGTGGTCCCGTCCGCGGCGGTGTTCTGCACGATCATATCGACGTTCACGTTGTGCTCGGACATGGCGCCGAACACCCCGGCGGCGATGCCCGGCCGGTCGGGCACGCGGCGCAGCGTGATCTTCGCGTCGTCGCGCGAATAGGCGATGCCGGAGACGTTTTCTTTTTCCACGATTTCATCCTCATCGACAACCAGGGTGCCGCGCGTGCCGTCATCCGGCCCGTCCTCGAAGCTGGACAGCACCCGCAGCCGCACCCGCTCGTTCATCGCCAGCTCCACGCTGCGCGTCTGCAGCACCTTGGCGCCGACCGAGGCGAGTTCCAGCATCTCCTCATAGGCGATGCGCGCGAGCTTGCGCGCCTTGGGCACGATACGCGGATCGGTGGTGTAGATGCCATCGACATCGGTGTAGATGTCGCAGCGATCGGCCTTGAGGGCCGCCGCGAGCGCGACGGCCGAGGTATCCGACCCGCCGCGCCCCAGGGT
>JAKAZN010000171.1 GCA_021815835.1 Pseudomonadota bacterium | reverse complement strand
CGGCCAGACCTTGCAGCACGCGAAATCGATCGACAGCTACGAGGCGAAGCGCCGCGCCGCCGAACCCTGGCTGCCCGGCACCACCCAGGCCGCCTGAGGTTTCCCCGCCGGTTCGCTCCCCCCCCCCGTCATGGTCGGGCTTGACCCGGCCATCCGCGCACAGACGTTCGTGCGCAGGTGGCCGGGTCAAGCCCGGCCATGACGGGGAGGCGAGGGGGCTGGCGGGCGGAAGGAAGAACCAGGACCGCTCGAAAGGACCCACCGATGCAAGCGAACAAGAAACTCCTGATCCTGCCCGGTGACGGCATCGGCCCCGAGGTCATGGCGGAAACCCGCCGCGTGATCGAATGGATGGACCGCCGCCGCATGGTCACCTTCGATATCTCCGAGGATCTGGTCGGCGGTGCCGCCATCGACGCGCGCGGCACGCCGATCACGGACGCCACCATGCAGGCCGCAAGGGACGCGGACGCGATCCTGTTCGGCTCGGTGGGCGGACCGAAATGGGACAAGCTCGGCTTCGACCTGCGCCCGGAGATCGCGATCCTGCGGCTGCGCAAGGAGCTCGACCTGTTCGCCAATCTGCGTCCGGCCACCGTGCTGGACCCGCTGGTCGATGCCTCCACCCTGAAACCCGAAGTGGTGCGCGGCCTCGATCTGATGATCGTGCGCGAAAGCACCGGCGGCGTCTATTTCGGCACCCCGCGCGGGGTCGAGACCCTGCCGGACGGCCAGCAGCGCGGCTTCGATACGGAATCCTACACCACGCACGAGATCGAACGCGTGGCCCGCGTCGGCTTCGAGCTCGCGCGCAAGCGGGGCAACCGGGTCACCAGCGTGGAGAAGGCCAACGTGATGCAGTCGGGCCTGTTCTGGCGCCAGACCGTCACCGCGCTCCATGCGCGCGAATACGCCGATGTCGCGCTGTCGCATATGTACGCCGATAACTGCGCGATGCAGCTCGTGCGCAACCCGCGCCAGTTCGACGTGATCGTCACGTCCAACATCTTCGGCGATTTGTTGTCCGATCTCGCCTCGATGTTGACCGGCAGCCTCGGGATGCTGCCATCCGCCACGCTCGGCGCGGTGCAGCCATCGGGCAAGCGGCACGCGCTCTACGAGCCGATCCATGGCAGCGCGCCCGATATCGCCGGCAAGGGGGTCGCCAATCCGCTCGCGCAGATGCTGAGTTTCGCGATGCTGCTGCGCTACTCCTTCGACATGGAGGAGGATGCGCGCCTGATCGAACGGGCGGCGACTGCCGTGCTCGCTTCCGGCCTGCGCACGGGCGATCTTGGCGGTGGCGCGGGCGCGGTGGGGACGCGGGCGATGGGGGACGCGCTGCTGCGCGCGCTCGATACGCTGGCGGCCTGACGCAGGCGCCGCGTCAGGGAAACAGGGTTCCGATCTCCCAGCCCGTCCCGGCCTGGGCGAACACCGTTCGTTCGTGCAGGCGGAACGGCATGTCCTGCCAGAACTCGAACCGCGCCGGCACCAGCCGGTAGCCGCCCCAATGCGGCGGGCGGGGGATCTCGCCCCAGGGGTAGCGCAATTCCAGCTCGGCCACCCGCGCCACCAGCACCGCCCGCCCCGACAGCGGCCGGGACTGGTCGGAGGCCCAGGCGCCCAGCCGCGACAGCCGCGGGCGGGAGGCGAAATAGGCGTCCGACTCGGAAGCGGCGATTTCGGCGACCGCCCCCTCGATGCGCACCTGCCGGCGCAGGCTCTTCCAGTGAAACAGCAGCGCGGCATGGGGATTGGCCGCGAGCTCGTCGGATTTGCGGCTTTGCCGGTTGGTGAAGAACACGAAGCCGCGCGGATCGGTCCCGGCCGGATCGACGCCCTTGAGCAGCACCATCCGCGCCGAGGGCACGCCAGCGGCGGTCGCGGTGGCGAGCGTCATCGCGTTCGGGTCGTTGGGCTCGCGCCCCTCCGCGTCCGCCATCCAGGCCGCGAACCAGGCGAAGGGATCGGTTTCGGTGGCGGCCATTTCGCTCTCCTGTGCGCGGGCGCCTCTTGCCCCGCCGCGCGCGGCTGTGCCACCACAGGTTGGGGAAGGACAACCCCCCCGGAACAAGCCGAACAAGGAGCGACTATGGCCGACCGCACCCACGCCCCGGGTCCCTCCGCCCACGGTAGCATCGCGGGCACGCTGCTCGCCGGACGGCGGGGCCTCATCATGGGGGTCGCAAACGATCGCTCCCTGGCCTGGGGGATCGCCGCGGCCGCGGCGGCGCAGGGCGCGGACCTGGCCTTCACCTTCCAGGGCGAGGCGCTGGAGCGGCGGGTGCGCCCGCTGGCGGCCTCGGTCGGGTCGGACCTGGTGATCCCGTGCGATGTCGCCGAGGAGGCGGGGATCGATGCCGCCTTCGCCGCGCTCGGTGAACGCTGGGACGGGATCGATTTCCTGGTCCACGCGATCGGCTACGCCGACAAATCCTATCTCCGCGGACGCTATCTGGACACGCCGCGCGCGGCGTTCCTGCAGGCGATGGATATCTCGTGCTATTCCTTCACCGCCGTCTGCCAGCGCGCGGTGCCGATGATGAAGCCGGGCGGCAGCCTGCTCACGCTCAGCTACATGGGCGCCGAGAAATGGGTGCCCCACTACAACGTGATGGGGGTGGCGAAGGCGGCGCTGGAGGCATCCGTGCGGTATCTGGCGGCCGATCTCGGCACGTCGGGGATCCGGGTGAACGCGATCAGCGCCGGGCCGGTGAAGACTCTGGCGGCCTCGGGGATCGGCGATTTCCGCTATATCCTGCGGTGGAACCAGATCAACTCGCCGATGCGGCGTAATGTAACCACCGACGATGTGGGCGGGGCCGGCGTCTATCTGCTGTCCGATCTGTCGTCGGGCGTGACGGGCGAGGTCCATCACGTCGATTGCGGCTATCATATCGTCGGGATGAAACATCCGGAGGCTCCGGATATCGCGATTGCGGAGGGGTGATGAACCTGACTGCCCTCCCGGCTGATACCGCCGGCGGTTCTCATGTCGTCGCGTTTGCGTTGCCGATCGCGAGCGTCACGCCGGACGCAACGGACCACCAGCATGTCGCATAACAGCTTCGGCCATCTGTTCCGCGTCACCACCTGGGGCGAAAGCCACGGGGCGGCGATCGGCTGCGTGATCGACGGCTGCCCGCCGCGGCTGGCGTTGTCCGAAGCCGACATCCAGCCCTTCCTGGACCGCCGCCGTCCCGGGCAGTCCCGCTTCACCACGCAGCGCCAGGAACCGGACCAGGTGCGCATCCTCTCGGGCGTGTTCGAGGGCATGACCACCGGCACGCCGATCGCGCTGCAGATCGACAACGTCGACCCGCGCTCGCGCGACTATGGGGAGATCGCGGCGAAGTTCCGCCCCGGCCACGCTGACCTCACCTACGAGCTGAAATACGGCATCCGCGATTATCGCGGTGGCGGACGATCCTCGGCGCGGGAGACCGCGATGCGGGTCGCGGCCGGCGCGATCGCGCGGCGCGTGCTCGGCGCCGGCGTGCGCATCCGCGGCGCGCTGGTGCAGATGGGACCGCACCGGATCGCGCGCGGGCGCTGGGACTGGAACGCGGTGGAGGCGAACCCGTTCTTCTGCCCCGATCCGGTCGCGGCAACCGCGTGGGAGGCGATTCTCCAGGAAGTGCGCAAATCCGGCTCCTCGTTGGGCGCGGTGATCGAGGTGGTGGCCGACGGCGTGCCGCCCGGTCTCGGCGCGCCCGTCTATGGCAAGCTCGACGCCGACCTCGCGGCGGCGATGATGTCGATCAACGCGGTGAAGGGGGTGGAAATCGGCGACGGCTTCGCCGCCGCGTCGCTGACCGGGGAGGAAAACGCGGACGAGCTGCGCATGCAAGACGGCATGGTTGCGTTCGGATCGAACCACGCGGGCGGCATCCTGGGCGGGATCTCCTCCGGCCAGCCGGTGGTGGCGCGGTTCGCGGTGAAGCCCACCAGCTCGATCCTCAGCCCGCGCCGGACGGTGGATCGGGACGGCAACGAAACCGAGATCGCGACCAAGGGACGCCACGACCCCTGCGTCGGCATCCGCGCGGTGCCGGTGGGCGAGGCGATGATGGCCTGCGTGCTGGCCGACCATCTGCTGCGCCAGCGCGCGCAGAACCCCGACGCGCCCGCGACGCCGCGCCTGCCGCGGAACTGACGTGCATATACCGACCGGCGGAATGGGTGGTCCTTCGGAACGAAGGCCAGGGGGCAGCGCCCCTTGGCCTTCGCTGCGGCGGGATCGGCCATTTCGTCGACCGTAATTACCCTGCCGGCGGGTCCAGGTACATCGCGCTGCGCAGATACCGACGCAGCCAGAACCGCGCGAGCACGCCGATCGTGGCCGCGACCGGCACCGCCAGCATCACGCCCAGGAATCCGAACGCGGCCCCCCCGGCGAGCAGCGCGAACATCACCCAGACCGCCGGCAGCTCCACCCGGTCGCCCAGGAAGCGCGGATAGATCAGGTAGTTCTCCAGCACCTGGCCGATCACGAGCACCGCGACGATCCGGATCACCCCGGCCCAGCTCGGGAATTGCGCGAAAGCGAGCACGATCGCCGTCAGCCCGCCGGTGATCGAGCCGACATAGGGAATGAAGGACAGGATGCCGGCGGACAGCCCGACGATCAGGCCGAGTTCCAGCCCCGCGATCGACAATCCGGCGGCGTAATAAAGCCCCAGGATCACGCAGCACAGCGCCTGGCCGCGCACCCAGGCGGACAGGATGCGATCGACCTCGCGCGCTTGTTCGCGCAAGGCGGGGCGCGAGCGCAGCGGCAGCCAGCCGTCGACCATCGCGACGACCCGCGGCCAGTCGCGCAGCAGGTAGAACGCCGCGACCGGCGTGACCACCACCAGGGTCAGCACGTTGAACAGCGCAAAGCCGCCGGTGATCAGGCTGGCGATCGTCGAGGCGAGGAAGGACAGTACCGTGCCGGCCTGGCTGGCGACCAGATCGCGCAGCCGGGAATTGACCACGTCCGGCCCCAGTTGCCTCTGGAACTCGGTGAGCAGGTGGTTGCCCCATTGCTGCAGCGCCAGGGCATATTGCGGCACCCGGCCCAGCAGCAGCCCGACCTGGGAGAGGATCAGCGGGTAGAGCAGCAGCACGAACAGCAGCACACAGGCGAGCATCGCCAGGACCATGACGAGCGCGGCAAGGCCACGCGGCAGGCCGAGGCGGGTCAGCCGGGTCGCCGGCGGATCGAGCGCATAGGCGATCACGCCGGCGGTGACGAAGGGCGCGAGCACGCCGGAAAACAGCCGCAGGACCAGCCAGCCGAGCACGGCGAGGGCGAGGGCGAGCAGCAGGCGTTGCGCGCGCGCCCCAGGCGGTTCGCCGGGCGGCGCCGCCTGGGTGCTCGGGGCTGGGGCGGCGGCAAGCCCGGGGCGCGTCGCGGGCGGCATCCGGGTGGATGCGTCCGCCGCGGCCGCGGCGAGGGATGCGTCCGCCGTGGCCGCG
>JAKAZN010000170.1 GCA_021815835.1 Pseudomonadota bacterium | reverse complement strand
TTCTTGACCTCCTCCAGCAGGCGCACCGGATGGATGTCGCCGTCCTCGGCGTATTTGTTGGCACCGGCGGAGGCGCGCTTGGCGGTCTCGCCCTCGGCGAGCTTCTGGCGCCACGCCTTGTAGCTCTCCTGGGTGATGCGCCCGCCGATGCCGTCCAGCACCTGTTGCAGCACCATCTTGCAATCGCCCACGACGGGGATATCGACATAGCGGGCGGCGGTGGCGATCTCGTCCGGATCGATATCGATGCGCGCGATCTTCGCGTTGCCGCCGAAGCGCGGCGGCGCGGCGTGGCCGATGATGTAGTTCATGCGCGTGCCCAGCACCACGATCAGATCCGCGTCGCGGAACGCCGAGGAGCGCATGGTCATGTACGAGCACGGATGATCGTCCGGCACCACGCCGCGGCCCTGCGGGGTGGTGTAGAAGGGAATGCCGATCTTATCGACCAGCGCATGCATTTCCGGCCATGCCCGCGACCAGATCACGCCGCTGCCGGAGACCAGGATCGGCTGCTTCGCGTTGGCCAGCGCATCGACCAGCTTGGCGACCTGCGCCGGATTGCCGAGCGGGCGGGCATCCAGCAGCGGGCGGCCGGCGAAGGACCAATCGACCTGATCCTCGTCGATCTTCTGGTACAGGATATCGCCCGGGAAATCGAGATAGACCGGTCCCGGCTTGCCCGACATCGCCTTCTGGAAGGCGAAATTCACCTGCTGCGGAATCCGCTTCAGGTTGTGGATGCGGTCGGCGTATTTCACGACGCCCCGCATGATCGCCATCTGGTCGATTTCCTGGAACACCTGCCGGCCGAACTGGCTGATCGGCGAGGCGCCGCCGATCGCCACGACCGGGCAGCAATCGACCAGCGCGTTGGCGATGCCGGTGACCAGATTGGTCACGCCGGGGCCGGAGGCGGCCATGCACACCGACGGCTTCTGCAACAACCGGCTATAGGCCTGGCAGGAGAACGCGGCGGCCTGCTCGTGGCGGACATCGATCATGCGGATGCCCTCCTTCACGCAGGTCGCCTCGGCCAGCAGCATCGGCCCGCCCATGATGAAGAACAGGTCCTCGACCCCTTCCTTCTTGAGGCATTTGGCCAGGATTTCCGAGCCCGTCAGTTCCGCCATCCTACGTCTCCTCGTGCGTGATGTTCAGCCGATGATGCCGTCGCGCCTGAGCACGCCGGCCTGGTCCGCGCCCAGCCCCAGCCAGGTGTCCAGGACCTCGTTGTTGTGCTGGCCGAGCAGCGGCGCGGGCTTCACCTCCAGCGGATGGCCGGAGAAGCGCACCGGCCAGGCCGGCATGGTGTAGGGCCCGATGGTGGGATGCTGCACGGTCTGCATGATGCCGCGATCGGCGAAGCTCCGGTCCGAGATCAGTTCGGCGGTATCGAGCACGGCGCCGGCGGGGATACCGGCGGCGCCGACGATGCGCATCGCCTCGGTCTTGTCGTGCTTGCGGGTCCAGGCGGCGACCATTGCATCGACTTCGGCCTCGTGCTCCAGCCGCCCGGCGGGGGTGTCGTAGCGGGGATCGCCGATCAGCTCCTCGCGTCCGATCACGCCGAGCAGGCGGCGCCAGTGCTCGGGGTTGGCGCGGCTGGTATAGACATAGACGTAATCGTTCGGCCCGCCGCCCTTGCAGGGGAAGATGCCCATCGGCGGATTCTTCGCCAGCACGCTGCCCGATCCCGCGCGATGCGCGGCGCGCCCGGTGCGCGTCTGGGTCGCGAAGGCGCCGCGGATGAACTGGAGCATCGCGTCCTGCATCGCCACCTGCAGATGCTCCCCCTGCCCGGTGCGGGCGCGGCGGAACAGCGCGCCGAGAATCGAGATCGCGAGCAGCATCCCGGTGCCGGTATCGCCAAGCGTGGGACCCGGCTTGAGCGGCGGCCCGTCGGCCTCTCCGGTCACGCTCATGGTGCCGCCGCAGGCCTGCGCGATCATGTCGAAGGCCAGGTTGTTCTCGAACGGCGAGCCGGCGCCGAAGCCCTTCACCTGGGCGTAGATGATTGCCGGGTTGATCGCGCGGATCACGTCCGCGCCGAGGCCGAGCCGCTCGATCGCGCCCGGGGCGAAATTCTCGATGAACACGTCGGCCTTGGCCGCCAGCCGCTTGACCAGATCGAGGCCGCCCGGGTCCTTGAGATTGACGGTGAGGGATTTCTTGTTGGCGTTGTACTGCAGGAAGTAATGCGCGTCCTGGCCCGGCGGCGGGTTGATCTGGCGGCCGGGATCGCCGGATTTCGGGTTCTCGACCTTCACCACCTCGGCGCCCAGCCAGGCCAGGGCCTCGGTGCAGGACGGCCCCGCCTCGAACTGCGTGAGGTCCAGGATTCTCACGCCCGCCAGACAGGGTTCCGCGCCGTTTGCCGCCATCACCGTTTTCTCCTCCGCTTCGGGCAATCGCCCCTTGCGCAAAACCCTACGACCGGGGGCCGGGCGCGTCGAGGGCCGGCGCGATTGCCCGCGCCGCGCCGCCGGCGCAGGATCGGGCGCCGACCGCACACGGAGCACGCCATGACCATCCATCGCGCCGCAACGCGCGCGACCAAGACCGCGCCCGCCGATCACTTCACCGGCACCGTCTTCAACGACGAGATCGTGGCCCCCACCGCGCCATCGCGGATGCGCGCCGCGGTAGTGTCCTTCACGCCGGGCGCGCGTACCGCCTGGCACGCCCATCCGGTGGGCCAGACGCTCTATTGCGTGTCCGGCATCGGGCGCGTGCAGTTCGAGGGCCATCCGGTCCACGCGCTGCATCCGGGCGACACGGTGGTGATCCCGCCCGACACGCGCCACTGGCACGGGGCGGCGCCGGATCGGATGTTTTCGCATATCGCGATGTCGGAGCAGACCGACGCCGGCGGCTCGACGCAATGGTTCGAGCACGTGACGGATGCGCACTACGGCGTGAAGCCGGTCTGAGGCGGGATGATCCTGGCGCCGGCGCTGCTCGCGGCGCTGCTGTCGGCGGCGGGCGCGGCGCAGGCGCTGGCGGGCTGGGTGGCGGTGGCCCGCTTCGCCGCCCGTCCGCGGCCGGTGCCGGCGCATCGCCCGCCGATCACGGTGCTGAAACCGCTGCACGGCGATGAACCGCTGCTGGAGGCGGCGCTGGAGAGCCTGTGCCGGCAGGATTATCCGGCGTTCCAGATCATCTGCGGCGTGCAGGACCCGGCCGATCCGGCGATCGGGATCGTGCGGCGGTTGCAGGCGCGCTACCCGGCGCGGGCGATCGTGCTGGTGGTGGACGCGACGCCGCATGGGCGGAACCGGAAAGTCGCCAACCTGATGAACATGCTGCCGGCGTCGCGGCACGCGGTGCTGGCGATCGCCGATTCGGACCTGCATGTCGCGCCCGATTGGCTGGAGCGTCTGGCGGCGGCGCTGGACGGGCCGAAGGTCGGCCTGGTGACGACGCTCTATGCCGGCCTGCCGGTCTCGGGGCATTGGGTGCGGCGCCTCGGGGCGGCGCAGATCACCGGGGCCTTCCTGCCGGGCGCGCTGCTCGCCCGCGCGCTCGGGCGGCGCGATTGCCTGGGCGCGACGATGGTGCTGCGGCGGGCGACCCTGGAGCGGATCGGGGGGTTTGCGGCGCTGGTGGACCATCTCGCGGACGATAACGTGCTGGGCCAGTTGGTCCGGGCGGCCGGGCTGGAGGTCGCTCTGGCCGACACGGTGCCGCTGACCACGGTGCCCGAGACGCGGCTGGCCGAGCTCTGGCGGCACGAGCTGCGCTGGGCGCGGACCATCCGGGCGCTGGCGCCTGGGGCCTTCGCGGCCTCGGCGCTGCAATACGGGATCGTGTGGGGGATGGCCGCGGCGGCGCTGTCGGGCGGGGCGTGGTGGGGCTGGGCGGTGCTGGGCGGGGCCTGGGCGGCGCGGGCGGCCTCGGGGTGGGGAATTGGGCGGGCCCTGCGCGACCCAGCCTTGCGGGACCCAGCCTTGCGGGAAACCTCCGTGCCCCTTGCGTTTTCCGCCCCCTTCTGGCTACTGCCCGCGCGCGAGGTGATGTCCTTCGTCGCGCTGATCGCCGCCTTCGCCGGCAACCGGGTGGAGTGGCGCGGCCACCGCCTGACCGCCGATCGCCCCCAGATCCAGGATTTTCCCGCCCCATGATGAAGACGCTGTTCCTGCATCCCCCCTCGTTCGACGGGTTCGACGGCGGCGCCGGGTCCCGCTACCAGGCGAAGCGGGAGATCCGGTCCTTCTGGTATCCGACCTGGCTCGCCCAGCCGGCCGCCCTGGTGGAGGGCAGCAAGCTGATCGACGCCCCGCCGGCGGGGACGAAGCTGGAGGCGGTCCTGGCCGAGGCGCGCGGGTATGAGCTCTGCGTGATGCATACCTCCACGCCGTCCTTCGCGTCCGACGTGAAGGTGGCGCAAGCGCTGAAGGACGCGAATCCGGGGCTGAAGATCGGCTTCGTCGGCGCCAAGGTCGCGGTGCAGCCGACCGAGAGCCTGGCGCAGGGCGCGCCGATCGATTTCGTGGCGCGCAACGAGTTCGATTTCAGCGTGAAGGAAGTGGCCGAGGGGCGCGATTACGCCGCCATCGACGGAATTTCCTTCCGTAATGCGTCGGGCGCAATCGTGCACAACAAGGACCGCGCGGTGCTGGAGGACATGGACCAGCTTCCGTTCGTGACCGAGGTCTACAAGCGCGACCTGCGCATCGAGGATTATTTCATCGGCTACCTGATGCACCCCTACGTGTCCTTGTACACGGGGCGCGGCTGCAAGTCGCACTGCACCTTCTGCCTGTGGCCGCAGACCGTGGGGGGGCATCGGTACCGGGTGCGCTCGCCGGGGCATGTGGCGGAGGAGATCGCGCTGGCGAAGCGGTATTTCCCGCAAGTGCGGGAATTCTTCTTCGACGACGATACGTTCACCGACAATCTGCCCCGGGCCGAGGCGATCGCGCGGGAGCTGGGCAAGCTGGGCGTGACGTGGTCGTGCAACGCCAAGGCGAACGTGCCGCGCGCGACGTTGAAGGTGCTGAAGGATAACGGGCTGCGGTTGCTGCTGGTGGGCTATGAGAGCGGGAACCAGCAGATCCTGTACAATATCAAGAAGGGGATGCGGATCGAGGTGGCGCGGCAGTTCACCAAGGATTGCCACGAACTGGGGATCAAGATCCACGGGACGTTCATCCTGGGGCTGCCGGGGGAATCGAAGGAGACGATCGAGGAGACGATCCGGTTCGCGACCGAGATCAATCCGCATACGATCCAGGTCTCGCTGGCCGCGCCCTATCCCGGGACATTCCTGTACGACCAGGCCTTGAAGAACGGGTGGCTGGACGCGGAACATGCCGAACTGGTGGACGATCACGGGGTCCAGATCGCGCCGCTGCATTATCCGCATTTGTCGCACACGGAAATTTTCGACAATGTGGAGACGTTCTACAAGCGGTTCTATTTCCGGGCGCCGAAGATCGCATCCATCGTGGGCGAGATGGTGCGG
>JAKAZN010000169.1 GCA_021815835.1 Pseudomonadota bacterium | reverse complement strand
GCCGCTGTGTCGATTACGGCATGTTCTTCAACTGGTCGCACGAGATCAGCGCGATGCATTTCACCTGCGCCTTCGACCTCAAGGTCCCGGCGCGGCGGCGCGGCGCGCTGTATGAGCTTCTGGCGCTGGCCAATGAACGGCTGTGGATCGGCCATTTCGGCATGGACCCCGATGACGGGATGCCGGTGTTCCGCCATTCGGTGCTGCTGCGCGGCGCGCCGGGGGCGTCGGCGGAAAGCCTGGAAGACATGGTCGATATCGCCATCACCGAATGCGAGCGGTTCTTCCCCGCCTTCCAGTTCGTCCTGTGGGGCGGCAAGACGCCCGCCGAGGCGCTGGACGCGGCGATGCTCGATTGCGTGGGCGAAGCCTGAGCATGGCGGATATCCCCCCGATCCTGCTGGTCGGCCTCGGCCGCATGGGCGGCGCGATGCTGGCGGGCTGGCGCGAGCGTGGGCTTTCGCCCTCGGTTGCGGTCGATCCCGCGCCAGGGGCCGCCGCGTTGGCGGGGGCGGATCTCACGGTGGTGACTGCGCCCGAGGCCATCCCGGCCGGCTTCGCCCCGGCGCTGGTGGTGCTGGCGATCAAGCCGCAGGCGGCGGCGGAAACCCTGCCCGGCTATGGCCGGTTCGCCCCCGGCGCCGGGTTCCTGTCGATCATGGCCGGGCGCACGATCGGCGGCATTCGCGCGTTGCTGGGGGGCGGCCCCCTCCCCGTCGGCGCCGTGGTGCGCGCGATGCCGAACACGCCGGCCGCGGTGCGCCAGGCCATCACCGTCGCCTGCCCCGGCCCCGGGGTCGATCCCGCCCAGCGCGCGCTGTGCGAGACGCTGCTGGCCGCGATCGGCGAGGTCGCGTGGGTGGAGGACGAGGCGCTGCTCGACCCCGTCACCGCCGTCTCCGGCAGCGGCCCGGCCTATGTGTTCCTGCTGGCGGAATTGCTGGAACAGGCGGCGATCGAACAGGGGATTCCGCCGGCGCTGGCGCGGCGCCTGGCGCGGCGCACCGTGTCCGGCTCCGGCGCGCTGCTGGAAGCCAGCGCGGAGGACGCCGCCGCGCTGCGGGTCGCGGTGACCAGCCCGGCCGGGACCACCGAGCGGGCGTTGCAGGTGCTGATGGCGTCCGACGCCTGGCCGGATTCGGTCTCGCGCGCGATCGCCGCGGCCACCGCGCGGTCGCGCGAACTGGCGGGCTGACAGCGCGGCCGGCGGACCCTATCTTCACGGGCATGGGCACTCAGGCGGACGACGCGGCATTCGATCAGGCACTGGTGAGCGCGGCCTGCGCGGAACTGGCCGAGCATGGCTGGCACCGGTTGAGCGTCGTGGCCGCGGCGCGGCGGGCGGACCTGCCGCTCGATCGGGCGCGGGCGCGGTTTCCCGGACGGCTCGCGGTGCTGGGCCGGCTCGGGCGGATGGCCGATCAGGCGGCGCTGGCGGCGGCGCCGGCCGAGGGCTCGGTCCGCGACCGGCTGTTCGATCTGCTGATGCGGCGCATCGACGTGCTGGGCGCGCACCGCACCGGCGTGCTGGCGCTGCTGCGCGCGCTGCCCACGGACCCGCCGCTGGCGCTGTTCCTGGGCTGCGCCACGCGGCGGAGCATGCGGTGGATGCTGGAGGCGGCCGGGGTGTCCGGGTCCGGCCTGCGCGGGGAATTGCGCGTGAAGGGCCTGGTCGCGGTGTGGCTGTGGACGTTGCGTGCCTGGCAGGGCGACGAAAGCGCCGATCTGGCGGCGACGATGGCGGCGCTGGATGGCGCGCTGACGCGGGCGGAGCGGGCGGCGGGGTGGTTGGGCGGCGGGGCGCGGCATTCCCAACCCGAAGCGGCCCCGGACGTCGATCCGAATGCCGCCGCCGCCCCCGCGACCGACGCGCCCCCTTCCCCATCGGACCCACCTGGGCACTGACCGGCGGTCCAGGCGCTGCTTGCCCCTTGGCGCCCCGCCTCGTATCTCCCGCGCCTTCCACCCTCCGAGGCGCGCATGGCCGGCTGGCAATTCTGGATCGATCGCGGCGGCACCTTCACCGATATCGTCGCCCGCGCGCCGGATGGGCGCCTGACCACGCATAAATTGCTGTCGGAAAATCCCGGCCGGTACCGGGATGCCGCGATCGCCGGGATCCGCGGCGTGCTGGGCCTCGCCCCCGACGCGCCGATCCCGCCCGGGACGATCGAGGCGGTGAAGATGGGCACCACCGTTGCGACCAACGCGCTCCTGGAACGCAAGGGCGAGCGCACGCTTCTGCTGGTCAATCCCGGCTTCGCCGATGCGTTGCGGATCGGCAACCAGGCGCGCCCCCGGCTGTTCGATTTGGCGATCACCTTGCCGTCCCTGCTGTATGAACGGGTCGCGGAAATCCCCGGCCGGATCGGCGCCGACGAGACCAAGGACCCCCAGCCCACCGGTGACGATGCGCGCGCCGCGCTCGCCGCCGCGCGCGCGGACGGGATTGCCGCCTGCGCGATCGTGCTGATGCATGCCTGGGCCTGGCCGGCGCATGAGCAGCGCCTGGCCGCGCTCGCGCGGGAGGCGGGGTTCGCCCAGGTCTCCGCCAGCCACGAGGTCAGCCCGCTGCTGCGGCTGATCCCGCGCGGCGACACGACGGTCGTGGATGCGTATCTCTCGCCGATCCTGCGCCGCTATGTCGATCAGGTGGCGAATGAGCTCACGGGTGTTCGATTGTATTTCATGCAATCGAATGGCGGGCTGGCGGAGGCGCGCGGATTCCAGGGCAAGGACGCGATTCTGTCCGGCCCCGCCGGCGGCATCGTCGGCGCGGCGCGCACCGCGGCGATGGCCGGCCTCGATCGGATCATCGGCTTCGACATGGGCGGCACCTCCACCGATGTCGCGCTGTACGCGGGCAGCTTCGAGCGCGCCTTCGAGACCGAGGTCGCGGGCGTGCGGATGCGCGCGCCGATGATGGCGATCAACACGGTCGCCGCGGGCGGCGGCTCGGTGCTGCATTTCGACGGCGCGCGGATGCGGGTGGGGCCGGACAGCGCGGGGGCGGATCCGGGCCCGGCCTGCTATCGGCGCGGCGGTCCGCTGACGGTGACGGATGCGAATGTCCGCGTGGGCAAGATCCAGCCCGCGCATTTCCCGGCGATCTTCGGGCCGGGCGGCGATCTGCCGCTCGACGGCGATGTGGTGGCGGCGAAATTCGCCGTGCTGGCGCGGGAGATCGGGGCCGCCACCGGCCAGGAGCGCGATCCGCGCGACGTGGCGGAGGGGTTCCTGCGCATCGCGGTGGCCAACATGGCGAACGCGATCAAGCAGGTCTCGGTCCGCAAGGGCCACGATCCGGCCGCCTTCGCGCTGGCCTGTTTCGGCGGCGCCGGCGGGCAGCACGCCTGCCAGGTCGCCGATGCGCTGGGCATGACCACTGTGTTCCTGCACCCCTTCGCCGGCGTGTTGTCGGCCTACGGGATGGGGCTCGCGGATCAGGCGGTGCTGCGCGAGCAGGCGGTGGAGCGCACGCTGGCGCCGGGAATGCTGGCCGAGGTCGCGGCGATCGCGGACCGGCTGGGCGCCGACGCGACGGCCGCGCTGATCGCGCAGGGCGCCGATCCGGCGGCGATCGTGCGGCACCACTCCGTCCATGTCTGCTACACCGGGACCGAGGCCAGCCTGATCGTGAACCTTGCCGATCATGACCGGATCGTCGCGGACTTCACGGAAGCGCATCGCGCGCGCTTCGGCTTCGCCACTCCCGAACGCGCATTGACGATCGCCGCCGTGGCGGTCGAAGCGGTGGCGGCCGGGGAGGCGGTGGCGGAAGCGCATCTGGCCCCGCGCGCGGCCGGCGGCGGCCCGGTGCCGATCGATCATATCAGCCTGTGGAGCGGCGGGGCGGCGCATGACTCGCCCGTGTTCGATCGCGCCGCGCTGGCGGCCGGCGACCGGATCGACGGCCCGGCGCTGATCCGTGAGACTACCGCGACGACCGTCGTCGAGCCCGGTTGGCAGGCCGAGGTGACCGCGCGCGATCATCTGCTGCTGCGCCGGGTGGTCGCGTTGGCCGCGCGCGTGCATGGCGATGCCACCCGGCCCGATCCCGTTTTGCTCGAATTGTTCAACAACCTGTTCATGCATGTGGCCGAGCAGACCGGTGCCGTGCTGCAGAACACGGCGATGAGCGTGAACATCAAGGAGCGGCTGGATTTCTCCTGCGCCGTGTTCGACGCCGAAGGAAGGCTGGTGGCGAACGCGCCGCATATCCCGGTCCATCTCGGCGCGATGGGCGAGAGCGTGCGCACCGTGCTGGCAAACCGGCGCGCCAGCCTGAAGCCAGGCGACGTGATCGCGCTGAACAACCCCTTCAATGGGGGCACGCATCTGCCGGACGTGACGGTCATCACGCCGGTGTTCGACGCGGCCGGCGCGAAGCTGCTGTTCTTCGTGGGCTCGCGCGGCCATCACGCCGATATCGGCGGGATCACGCCGGGCTCGACGCCGCCAGCCTCCACGACGTTGGAAGAAGAAGGCGTCGTGATCGACGATTTCCTGCTGGTCGATGGCGGGCGGTTCCGCGAGGCGGAATTGCGCGCGATCCTGGCCGGCGCCCGTTATCCGGCGCGCAGCCCCGACGTGAACGTGGCGGATATCAAGGCGCAGGTGGCGGCGAACGCCAGCGGCGTGCACGAACTGCGCCGGGTGGTGGCGCAGTACGGCTGGGAGATCGTGGCCGCCTATATGCGCCACGTGATGGACAATGCCGAGGAGAGCGTGCGCCGGGTGATCGCGCGCCTCGGCGACGGGCGGTTCGACTACACCATGGATGACGGGGCGCGGTTGTCGGTCGCCGTCACCGTCGATCGGGCGGCGCGGACGGCGCGGGTGGATTTCACCGGCACGGCGGAGCAGCGGCGGGGGAATAATTTCAATGCGCCGGAGGCGGTGACGCGATCGGTGGTGTTGTACGTGTTCCGGTGCCTGGTGGGCGACGATATCCCGCTCAACGACGGATGCCTGATTCCGCTGGAGATCGTGATCCCCGCCGGATCGTTCCTCTCGCCGCAACCGGGGGCGGCGGTGGTGGCGGGCAATACCGAAGTCTCGCAGGCGGTATGCAACGCCTTGTTCGGCGCGCTGGGGTCGATTGCGTGTTCGCAGGCGAGCATGAACAATTTCCTGTTCGGCGATGCGACCTGGCAATATTACGAAACGATCTGCGGCGGCACCGGCGCGGGGCCGGGGTTCGATGGGACCTCGGCGGTGCAGACGCACATGACCAACACGCGGATGACGGACCCCGAGGTGCTGGAGCTGCGCTATCCGGTGCGGCTGGAACGCTTCGCGATCCGGCGCGGCTCGGGCGGCGCGGGGCGCTGGCACGGCGGTGACGGGTCGGAGCGGCGGATCCGGTTTCTCCGCCCGATGACGGCGGTGATCGTGGCCTCGCGGCGCAATTTCGCGCCGTTCGGGCTGGCGGGCGGGGCGGATGGCGCCCCCGGACGGCAATGGGTGGAGCGGGAGG
>JAKAZN010000168.1 GCA_021815835.1 Pseudomonadota bacterium | reverse complement strand
CCGAGCGCCTTGGCTTCCGCCAGATAGGCCGCGTTGGCGTGTTTGTAGTACAGCGCCTCGGGCGGGTGGTGGTGCGACCAGAACGCGCCATTGGCCACGTAGCGTTGCAGCTGGTCGGGATTGGGCGCGCCCACGCCGGACGCGGTGCCGTCGGCGCCGCGGAATCCGGCCAACGGCCCGACGCCGGGGCTGCGCTGGTGGTTCACCATGTAATCGGCGTAGTCGCGGTACTGGGCCGCGCCGGTCTCGGTCACGAAGCCCGGCAGCTTCAGCCGCGCGCCCAGGTCCAGCAGCACGTCCTGGAACGGACGCACGTCACGATCCGGCGGCAGCACCGGCTGGCGGATCGAATCCGCCGGGCCGTGCGGACTGCCGATCGGACGGTCCAGCAACGACACGCAATCCCAGCGTTCCAGATACGTGGTGTCGGGGAATACCAGATCGGCGTACGACACCATCTCGGACGCATAAGCGTCGGCATAGATCACGTGCGGGATCACGTAGCCGCCGCTCACCGGGTCCTTGTCGGCGAGCATCCGCGCGGTATCGGCCGGGTTCATCGCCGAATTCCATGCCATGTTGGCCATGTACATGAACAGCGTGTCGATCTTGTACGGATCGCCGGCATGGGCGTTGGCGATCACCATGTGCATCATCCCGTGCAGCGCCATCGGCGCATCCCAGGTGAAGGCCTTGTCGATGCGCACCGCGGAACCGTCATCCTCGATCAGCAGATCCTCCGGCCCGCGCGGGAACCCCAGCGCCATGCCCGGCAGCATCGTGTTCGGCTTCGCGCCCTTGCCGACCGGCGCGGCACCCGGCGGGATCGGCCGGGGGAACGGGGATTTGTAGCGCCACGACCCGGGGGTATCGATCGCACCCAGCAGCATCTGCAACAGATGGATCGCGCGGCAGGTATGAAAGCCGTTGGAATGGGCCGAGATGCCGCGCATCGCGTGCATCGCGACCGGCCGCCCGCGCATGGTTTCGTGGCGGCGGCCGGAGGTGTCGGTCCAGGGCTGCGGAAGCTCGATCGCTTGGTCGAAGGCGACATCGGCCATCTCGCGGGCGATGCGGCGGATGGTCTCGGCCGGGATGCCGCAGCGTTCGGCAACGGCCTCGGGGGCATAGGCGCCGTCCAGGTAGCGTTCGGCGAGCAGATGGAACACGGGCTTCGCGCTGCGACCGTCGGGCAGTAGGAAATCGCCGACCACGGCGGGCTGCATGTCGGGCGTGGCGGCGTCGATCGCCGTGTTGCGCACCCGGTCCCAGGCGAGCGTGTGCCCCTCCGCATCGCGGGCGAACAGGGCGTGATCGGCGGTGCCGGGCGCGTCCAGCACCAGCCATGCGGCATTGGTGTAACGGACCAGGAACTCCAGATCGATCCGATCCGCGCGCAGCAATTCATGCACCAACGCAAGGACGAACAACCCGTCGGTGCCCGGGCGGATCGCCAGGAACTCATCGGCGATGGCGGAATAGCCGGTCTGCACCGGGTTCACGGCGATGTATTTCGCGCCACGGGCTTTCAGCGCGGCCAGGCCCATCTTGATCGGGTTGGAATCATGGTCCTCGGCGACGCCGAACATCAGGAAGTATTTCGTGTGCTCCCAGTCCGGTTCGCCGAATTCCCAGAAGCTGCCGCCGATGGAATACAGCCCCGCGGCGGCCATGTTGACCGAGCAGAACCCGCCATGGGCGGCGAAATTCGGCGTGCCGAACTGCTTGGCCCACCAGCCGGTGAAGGACTGGCTCTGATCGCGCCCGGTGAAGAAGGCCAGGCGCTTCGGGTCGGTCTCGCGGATGCGGCCGAGCCATCCCGCGGCCAGACTCAGTGCCTCCTCCCATTCGATTTCCTTAAATTCCCCCGATCCGCGTTCGCCGGTGCGCAATAACGGCTTGGACAGTCGCGCCGGTGAGTAGTGCTGCATGATCCCGGCGGAACCTTTGGCGCAGATCACGCCATGATTCACCGGATGGTCGGGGTTGCCCTCGATATAGCGGATGCGGCCATCCTTCAGGTGCACGCGAATGCCGCAACGGCACGCGCACATGTAGCAGGTGGTGTTCTTCGCCGCGTCGCCGACCGCGGGGGAGGTGTCGAGATGCTCCACCGGGTCGGCAATGCCGGTGGTGCGACCCTTGCTGGTGGTCATCGCCGATGCGCCCTCCGTTTGTGACGGTTTTGGGCGGGGGGGCGAGGGATGACAACCCCACACAGGCGAGATTGCGCCCAATCGATCGAAGTTTGGGGGAAATGATCGCGTCGCGCGATCGAATCGGAGGGGTTTCTCCCGCCGCTTGCCTACAAGACCGCCATCGGCAGGGCGGGATCAACCGCCCACTCCGACAGCGAGGCGTCGTAGATCCGCACATCCCCATGCCCCAGCATGATAAGGACCAGCGCGTCGGCGCTGGCTGCGATCCCGCCGCCGCAATAGGTAATGACGGCACGGTCCATCGCGCCGGCGGCGGCGAAGCGCGCGCGCAGAAGTCCGGCCGGCAGCAGGCGCTCGGTGCCCGGATCGATCAGGCGCGCTGCCGGCAGATTGATGCTGCCGGCGATGTGCCCGGGGCGGCCGTAGCTGTTACCGCCGGCGCCAGTATGCTGCGCTTCGGTCAGAGCATTAATAGTGCAGACGGCGCTGTTGCCGATCGCAGCCAGCACGTCCTGCTTGGTCGCCATCAGCGGGCGCGGCGACGCGGCGCTGAAATCGCCCGGCGGCGGCGCCGGCTCCGGTCCGGTGGCGACGCTGTGTCCCTCGGCCCGCCACGCCGCCAGGCCGCCGTCCAGCACCGCAGCGTGGTCGTGGCCGAACACGCGCAGCAGCCACCAGACCCGAGTGGCCCACCAGAGATTGGCGGTGGAGTACAAGACCACGCGGTCACCCCGGTTGACGCCGAAGCGGCGCAGCGCGGCCTGGAAACGCGCCGCGGTGGGGCACATGAAGCGCAGGGTCTGGGTGGGGTCTGACAGATCGCCCTGCACGTCCAGGAACCGTGCGCCCGGGATATGCGCGGCCTCGAAATCCGCGCGGCCGGGAACCGCACGGTAGGCGGCGGGCGGATCGGGGAGCAGATGCGTGGTGCAGTCGAAGATGCGCAGCGTCGGATCGCGCAGATGCGCGGCCAGCCAGGCGGGCGAAACGAGGTATTCGGGATGGACGAAGCCGCCGCTCATCGGGGGGCCTCCGGCTACGAGATGGTCACGCCGGAATCCACCGGCAGCACCTGCCCGGTGATCATCCGCGACTCCGCGCTCGCCAGGAACAGCGCGGCAGAGGCGATGTCGCCCGGCTGGATCAACCCCAGCAGATGCGATTGCGCCAGCCGGTCGATCGCCGCGTTTCCCGCCATCAGCGCTTTCACCCGATCCGTCATGGTGGCCGACGGCGCTAGCGCGTTGACCCGTACGCCCTGGGGCGCGAACTCCACCGCCAGCGACCGCGTCAGCGCCGCCACGCCGCCCTTGGCCGCCGTGTAGCAATCGCGCCCGGGAATCCCCATCAGCGCCAGGTTGGACGCCATGTTGATCACGCTGCCGCCGCCCGCCCGCGCGATCGCCGGGATGGCGAACCGGCAGCCCAGGAACGTGCCGAACAGGTCCAGCTTGATCACGCGCCAGAACTCCTCCAGCGGCGCCTCCACCACGGAGCCGTCCTGCGGCGTTGATCCGCCGGCGTTGTTGTGCAGGATATGCAACGCGCCGAAATGATCCACCGCGCGCCGCACCGCCGCTTCCAGGCTATCGGGTTCGGTCACGTCGGTGACAATGGCGATCGCGCCGTTGCCCGCCAGATGCGCGGTCTCCTCGCCGGCGGCGGCGCTCCGTTCCGCCACCACAACACGCGCACCCGCCGCGGCGAAGGCCAGCGCGGTGGCACGGCCGATGCCGGTCCCGGCTCCGGTGATGAACGCGACGCGATCGGCCAGGCGCGACATGGATGTCCCCCGTTGGTGATTTGCGAATAGGTTACCCCTCGGCGCCGGCCGAGGCCACTCCCATCACGCCGCCGCGGTCAGGCGTTCCACCCCCGCCAGCACCTCGGCCAGCGCCCGCAGCGTGGCATGCACGATCGGGACCGGGCCGCTGCCGTGCAGGGGCGCCCGCGCAGTCACGGTCCGCTGCGCCAGCACCGAGCCGGCCGGGCGGCGCCCGATCAGCACCACGGCCAGCGCCACCTCGGCCACGCCCTGCGCGGGATCGGCCAGGAACGCGGTCAGTTCGCCTTGCAGCACCAAATCCGCCGGCACGCCGTTGTCCGGCCCGACCACCGCGGCGAAGCGACCGGAGGCGGCCAGCCAGCGGCGCAGCGCGTCGGTTGCGCCCTCGGCCGGCGGCACCGCCCATTGTTGGTAGAAATCGACATGCAGACTGCCGTCCGGGCGCAGCCATTCCACCCCCAGCTGGTCGAGACCCGGGGCCGCGGTCAGCGACCGGACCTCCAGCACCTTCCCACCGACGCGCGGTCGCAAGGCCGGGGGGTGGCGCACGGTGATCGGCCAGATAGTGCGGCGCAGATAGGCCGGCCGCGCCAGCACGCCGCAGCCCGCCAGCACCGCCATGGCGCCCAGACCGAACGCGGCACGGCGCGGCAGCACGCGCGGCCTCATGCGGCCGCCAGCGCGGGGGCGTCCAGCTCGGCGGCGATGATCCCCGCTTCGCCCGGCAGATGATGGAACTGGAATCCCAGGAAGCGTGCCAGCTCCAGCATCGGTGTGTTCTCCGTCAGAATCTCGCCTACCACGCGGCGCACGCCATGGCGCCAGCCCCACTCCAACACCCGCCGCATCAGATGCACACCCAAGCCATGGCCTTTCACGTCGGGCTGGACCACCACTGCGAACTCCGCTTCACCCGGCGAATAGCCATGCACCAGGCGGGCGACGCCCACGATATCTCCATCCCCAATCTGCGTAGTCGCCTCTCGCACGGCTACGAACGCCATGTCGCGGTTGTAGTCCAGGCGCGTCAGCCGACCCAGCAGCGCGGGCGAGAGTTCGCGCACCGCAGCGAAGAAACGCAGGCGGATGTCTTCCGGTGTCAGGCGGTGAAAAAACGCATCCAGGGCCGGGGCGTCCTCGGCGCGGATCGGGCGCACGGTCAGGGTCTCCCCCGCGCCGTCCCAGGTTTCGGTCAAGTCCACCGGGTAGGCCGGCATCGGCATCTCCTCGCTCAGGCTTGAGGACGCCGCCCCCTCTCGGCAGAGTGCCATACATAGTGTGCCATGGGCCAGGGAGAAGACCGATGCTGGATGCCGACATGCAGGGCTGGATGGACGATCAGGCCAGGGCCGCCGCCCTGCTGCCGCCGATCCGGCTGGAAATCCCGCTGGACCCGCACCGGGTCACGAACGACGCGCTGGCGCTGCGCATGGCCGGCGGCGGGGCGCGGATGGCCGAAACCACCGACCGCTGGGTGTTCGCCCGCGGCCGGCGCATCCTTTGCCGCGTGTTCCGCCCGCGCACCGATAAGCCGCTGCCG
>JAKAZN010000167.1 GCA_021815835.1 Pseudomonadota bacterium | reverse complement strand
TCCGATCTCAGGGACCGCCCCAGGGGCCGTCCCAGGAACGGCCATGATCGTCGATGGCGACCAGGCGACCTTCATGACCGAGGTCATCGAGGCGTCGCGCCAGCTTCCCGTGCTGGTCGATTTCTGGGCCACCTGGTGCGGCCCGTGCAAAACCCTCACGCCCACCCTGGAGAAAACCGTCCGCGCCGCCGGCGGGCGGGTGAAGCTGGTGAAGATCGACATCGACAAGAACCGCGCGCTGGTCCAGCAGCTCGTGCAACTCGGCCTGCCGCTGCAATCGGTGCCCACCGTCGCCGCCTTCTGGCAGGGCCAGATCGCCGACCTCTTCCAGGGCGCGCTGCCGGAATCGGAGGTGAAACGGTTCGTCGAGGCGCTGCTCAAGCAGGCCGGCGGCGCCATGCCCGCCGCCGATCTGCTTGCCGAGGCAAAGGCCGCGATGGAAGCAAACGACGCGCAGGGTGCGGGCGAGCTCTTCAGCGCGCTGCTGGCCGAGGAACCGGAAAACCCCGCCGCCTGGGCCGGGCTGATCCGCGCGCTGATGGCGCTCGGCCAGGAAGAGCAGGCCGATGCGGCGCTGGCCCAGGTTCCCGCTGCGATCGCCGAGCACGCCGAGATTGCCGGCGCCCGCAGCGCGCTCGCCCTCGCCCGCGAGGGCCGCCAGGCCGCCGCCGGCCGCGCCGCGCTGGAAGCCCGACTCGCCGCCGATGCCGATGATTTCGCCGCCCGCTACGAGCTCGCAAGCGCGCTCAACGCCATGGACGAACGCGAAGCCGCGGCCGGGGCGCTGCTCGAGATCATGCGCCGCAAGCGCGGCTGGAACGACGACGCGGCGCGGCTGCAATTGCTGAAATTCTTCGAGGCCTGGGGCGTCGATGACCCGGCCACCATGGCCGCCCGCCGCAAGCTCTCGGCGCTGCTGTTTTCCTGATGCATGCGCCCCGGTCGCGCGCGGCGGCGCTGCCGGGCGAGATCCCGGTGTTTCCGCTGCCCGGCGCGCTGCTGCTGCCCGGCGGCAAGCTGCCGCTCAACATCTTCGAGCCGCGCTATCTGGCGCTGACCGAGGACGCGCTCGCCGCGGGCCGCATGTTCGGCATGGTCCAGCCTGATCCGGCGCTGCCCGATACCGAAACGGGACCGGGCCTCTATCGGATCGGCTGCCTCGGCCGGCTCACGTCGTTCAGCGAGACCGAGGACGGGCGCTATCTCATCACCCTCAGCGGCTTGTTGCGCTACCGGATTGTCGCCGAGGCGCCGATGCGCCGCGGCTACCGGCGGATGCTTGTGGATTACGCACCCTATCTGGCCGAGCTCGATACGCCGGCGGATGCCAGCGCGGCGGCGATCGGCCTGCCGCGCGAGACATTGCTCGGCGCGCTGCGCGGCTATTTCACCCGCCGTGGCTTCGATGCGAACTGGGACGCGATCCGCAAGCTCGGCGACGCCGCGCTGGTGACGACGCTCTGCATGGTCTGCCCGTTCGAGCCGGCGGAAAAACAGGCGCTACTGGAGGCGCCCGACCTGCCCGCGCGGACCGGCGCGCTGCACACCCTGCTGCAGATCGGCGCCGCCGCCGACCCTACCGATGTCATGCGCCCGAGCTGAGAGTTTGTGAATGAATGCCCGCGAGCCTCAAAAATCCCGCGGATAGCCGCGCAATTCGAGCGGGCGTTCCGTTACAAGTTCGATTTCTTTTCAAGCGCTGAGGATCCGCCCATGTCCGACACCGCCCCCAAGGTCCCGATCGACCCGCGCCTGCTGGAAATTCTGGTCTGCCCGCTGACCAAGGGTCCGCTCGAATACGACCGGAACGCGAACGAACTTATCAGCCGCGCGGCCGGCCTCGCCTATCCCGTCCGCGACGGCATCCCGATCATGCTGGTCGAGGAAGCCCGGCAGTTGGAACCCTGATGCCCGCCCCCACCGAAATCCGCCTCGATCGCGCCACCAGCATCCTGCACGTCGCCTTTGACGACGGCACAAGCTACGCGCTGCCGGCGGAATATCTGCGCGTGGAAAGCCCGAGCGCCGAGGTCCAGGGCCACGGCCCCGATCAGCGCCGCGTGGTCGGCGGCAAGCGCGCGGTCGCCATCACCGCGATCGAGCCGGTCGGCAATTACGCCGTGCGGCTGGTGTTCGACGACGGACACGATAGCGGCATCTATTCCTGGGAGGGCCTGCTTGCGCTGGGTCGCGACCAGGCCCGTCTTTGGGAACGCTACCTCAACGAACTGGCCGCGCGCGGTCTGTCGCGCGGATAGGCGGCGCGGCTGCGGCGGCCGGTGCGGACGATCCCGCAACTCGGGGCGGGGTAGCCTGTCTCAGGACGCCGCGCGCCAGGACGCGGCGCCGGCCGTTCCCGCGCCATCTCGCCCAGCCTCCCCGGATCATGTATGCCGGTCGGAGCATGGATTCCCCGATCGATCCCTCCGCCGCCGGCCCGCTGGCGGCCTATCGCGCGCGGCTTGCCGGGGGCGCGCTGGAATCCGACCAGGCCCAGGAAGCCGCGGCGCGCCGCCTGCAGACGCTGTGGGAGGCGCTGCGCGGCTACGACCCCAGGCCGCGCCCGCCCACCGCCTCCCTGCTCGCCCGCCTGCTTCGGCGCGACCCGCCCGCGCCGGCCCCGCGCGGCCTTTATCTGGTGGGCGCGGTCGGGCGCGGCAAATCCATGCTGATGGACCTGTTCTTCGCCACCGCCGAGATCCGCCGCAAGCGCCGGCTGCATTTCCACCGCTTCATGCAGGACGCGCACGCGACCATGCACGCGATCAAGCGCGCCGATCCCGGTGTCGATGACCCGATCCCGCCGCTCGCCGACCAGCTCGCCGCCCGCGCCGCGCTGCTGTGTTTCGACGAGTTCCAGGTGAACGACATCGCCGACGCGATGATCCTGGGCCGGCTGTTCCAGGCGCTGTTCGATCGCGGGGTCGTGGTCCTCGCGACCTCCAACACCGCGCCCGACGATCTGTTCAAGGGCCAGCCCGGGCGCGACGCGTTCCTGCCGTTCATCGGCCTGATCAAGCAGCATCTGGACGTGCTGGAGCTGGATGCCGCGCGCGATTTCCGCCGCGAGCGCACGCGCGGCATGCGGACCTGGCACGTGCCGGCGGATACGATGGCGCGGCGCGCGCTCGATCGCGCCTTCGCCGCGCTGGCCGACGGGACGGCGGGCGCGGCTGTCACCCTCATGGTCTCCGGCCGGGCGCTGCACGTGCCCTGCGCGGCGCGCGGCGTGGCACGATTCGAGTTCGCCGAACTGTGCGGCACGCCGCTCGGCCCGGGCGATTATCTCGCCATCGCCAAGCAGTTCCACACCCTGATCCTCGATGACATCCCGCGCCTCTCGCCCGACAATTTCGACGAGGCGCGGCGCTTCATCACCCTGATCGACACGCTGTATGACCAGCACCGGCGGCTGTTCGCCTCGGCCGCCGCCGCGCCGGACAAGATCTACCAACGCGGCGAAAACGCGCAGATGTTCGAGCGGACGGCCTCGCGTCTGGACGAGATGCAGAGCGAGGCGTGGCTGGACGCGATGGCGCCGGACTGATCCGGGGGGCCGGCCTACGCCTTTTCCACCTGGCCGTATTCCAGTTCCACCGGCGTCGAGCGGCCGAAGATCGAGACGCTGACCTTCACGCGCCCCTTCTCCTCGTCCACTTCCTCGACCGTGCCCATGAAGCTGGTGAACGGCCCGTCGGACACGCGCACCTGCTCGCCGATCTCGAACAGCACCGCGGGGCGCGGATGCTCCACGCCCTCCTTGGTCTGCTTGAGGATGCGCTCCGCCTCGGCCTCGGTGATCGGCGAGGGCTTGTTGCGGGTGCCGAGGAAGCCCGTGACCTTGGGCGTGTCCTTGACCAGATGCCAGGCGTCGTCGGTCAGTTCCATCTTCACCAGCACGTAGCCGGGGAAGAATTTGCGCTCGGCGTTGATCTTCTGGCCGCGGCGGAGCTCCACCACTTCCTCCGACGGCACCAGCACCTCGTCGAACTGCTCGGCGAGGCCCTTCTGCGCGGCTTGTTCCTTGATCTGTTCGGCGATCTTCTTCTCGAATCCCGAATAGACGTGCACCACGTACCAGCGTTTTGCCATTGTCCCGCCCCGCCCTAACCGGCCACGCCGAAGAGCGCGCGCACGGCGAGGCCGATCAACTGATCGACCCCGAAAAAGAAGATCGCCGAAATCGCCACCATGCCCAATACCAGCGCGGTGGTCACCGTCGTCTCCTTGCGCCCGGGCCAGGTGACGCGACCGAGTTCGGTCCGTACCTCACGCAGGAACTTCGCCGGATTAGCCGCCACGCACTCGATTCCTTCCGTAGATCGAACATCCCGAACGACGCGCGCGGCGCGGGTTGGCAGGGGTGGAGGGTCTCGAACCCCCAGCCTCCGGTTTTGGAGACCGGCGCTCTAGCCAATTGAGCTACACCCCTACGCGCGCCACCGGCCAGCCGGGTGGGCGTAAAAAGGCCGCACGGCGTCCGGTGTCAAGGCCGCCGGCCCGGCATGGACGGATCGCGCGAACCGAGGCGCTCTTGCCGTTCCCGCGCGCGGGCCTGGGCGGTGCCGCGGACCAGGGTCGGCGCGCGCGGCGCGCCGGGTGACGGTCACGCCCCGCGTTGCCCGATTCGCGGCTCGGTCCCCGCGAGCAGACGCCGGATATTGGCGTGATGGCGGGCGAACACCAGCGCCGCGATCGCCAGCGAGAGCAGCGCCGCTCCCCGTCCCGCCAGTCCCCAGGCCAGAACCGGCGCGACCGCGAAGGCCGTCAAGGTGGCGAGCGAGGAGAAGCGCGCGAACTTCGCCATGGCCAGCCACACCAAGGCGGCGAGCACTCCCACCACCGGCATCGCGGCCAGCCCCACGCCGAGCCCCGTCGCCCCCCCCTTGCCGCCGCGAAACTTCAGCCAGACCGGAAAGAGATGCCCGAGCACGGCGCCGAGCCCGGCCCACAGCCCCGCCTCCCGCCCCGCCAGCGCACCCGCGATCAGCACCGCGGCCGCCCCCTTGGCCGCGTCCAGCGCCAGCGTCGCCGCCGCCAGCCCCTTGCGCCCGGTGCGCAGCACGTTGGTCGCGCCGATATTGCCCGAGCCCACGCGGCGGATATCGCCCAGCCCGGCCGCGCGGGTCAGGAGCAGGCCGAACGGGATCGCGCCCAGCAGGTAGCCGAGGCCCACCCAGGGAAGCATTGCGCCCGTCATCCGGTGGGATCGAGCACGATGGTGCGGTCCAGCGAAATGAGCGGCAGGGTCAGGCCGACGCTGTCCAGGCGGAGCGTGTCGGAGACGGTCTCGGCCGTCGCCGGCCAGGTGCCGTCCGCGCCCCGGGCCAGCAGCTCGGCGCGGCGTTCGGTGGAAGCGACCACCAGGATCTCGGTCACGCTCGGGATCGTGGTGTAGGCCCAGACATTGGCCCAGGGCTGTTCGGCGTTGGAGGGCGAGAGGATTTCAACCACCGGCACCGGATCGGTGGTCAGGCGGTTGGAACCTGG
>JAKAZN010000166.1 GCA_021815835.1 Pseudomonadota bacterium | reverse complement strand
GCGCCAAGCCGATATCCGTGCCCGGCGAATAGCGACGCAGCGTGGCGAGGACGGTGGACATCTAGGTTTGGGAGGGAAGGGAAGGAAGGCCAGGGGGCAGAGCCCCCTGGCCTTCCTTCCTTCCCTCCCCATACGCAGGTCCATCGTCGCGCTACGCCGCGACGCCCGCCTGGGGCGGGGGTACCGGCATGCCCTGGGCGGTGTAGTCGCGCAGTTTGTTGCGCAATGCGCGGATGGAAATGCCGAGGATGGTGGCGGCGTGGGTCCGGTTGCCGAGCGTGTGGCCGAGGGTTTCGAGGATCAGGTCGCGTTCGACATGTTCCATGGTGCGCCCGACAAGGGCGCCGATTCCGGTGGGCTGGGTTTGGTTGCTGTGCGGGGTGGCGCCTTGCTGGGTGGTTTCGATGGCTTCGGGACCGATCGCCTCGCCCTCGCTCAGCAGGACGGCGCGATGGATGGTGTTTTCCAGCTCGCGGACGTTGCCGCGCCAGGGCTGGGCGGCGAGGCGGGTGAGCGCGGTGGGCGCGAGCGGGCGGTAGGGCAGGCCGTTCACCTCGGCGTAGCGGCGGGCGAAATGATCGGCGAGCGCCGGGATATCGCCGGGGCGCTCGCGCAGCGGCGGGATGCGCAGGCTGACCACGTTGAGGCGGAAATAGAGGTCTTCCCGGAAATGCCCGCGCGCGACTTCGGCGCGCAGGTCGCGATTGGTGGTGGCGAGGATGCGGACATCGACACGCACCGGGGCGTTGGCGCCGAGCCGGTCGATCTCGCGCTCCTGGATCGCGCGCAGGAGCTTGGCTTGCAGGCGGATATCCATCTCGCCGATTTCGTCGAGCAGGATCGTGCCGCCGTCGGCGGCCTCGAACTTGCCGACCCGGCGGGCGAGCGCGCCGGAGAAGGCACCCTTTTCGTGGCCGAACAATTCCGATTCCAGAAGGTTCTCGGGAATCGCCGCGCAATTCAGCGCGACGAAGGGGCCGTTCGCGCGGCGGGAGCGGCGGTGGATGTGGCGGGCGACGACTTCCTTGCCGGTGCCCGACTCGCCTTCGATCAGCACCGAGGCTTCGGCGCGGGCGACCTGTTCGGCGCGGCGGATGGCGGCCTGCATGATGGGATCGCGCAGGATCAGCGCGTGGGATTCGCCGGCGGCGGCCTGCAGGATGGCGGCGATCAGCTCGGGGTCGGGCGGCAGGGGCAGGAATTCGCGCGCCCCGGCGCGGATGGCGGCGACCGCCTGTTCGGGGCTGGCGTTGGCGCCGCAGGCGACGATGGGCACGGCGATCCGCTCGGCGGCGAGCGCGCGGACCAGGCCGCCCACGTCGTGGCAGATCTCGCACAGCACCAGATCGACCCGCGCATCGGCGCGCAGGCGAGCGAGCGCCGCAATTGTGTCATCGGCCTGGTCCAGCCTGGCGCCGCGGGCGATCGCGATCCGCGCGGCCTGGCCGAGCTCGCCCGCGAGCGCGCCGATGATGAGCACGCGCATCTATCCGCTCCGGTCCGCCTTGACGATTTCCGTCATGGTGACGCCGAGCCGGCTGTCATCGACCATGACCACCTCGCCGCGCGCAACCAGGCGGTTGTTGACATAGATATCGATCGCTTCGCCCAATTTACGGTCGAGCTCGACCACCGCGCCGCGGCCGAGCTTCAGCAGCTGGCTGACCTGCATCGTGGCCTTGCCGAGCACGGCGCTGACGGTGACGGGGATATCGTAGACCGCCTCGAGGTCGCGCGCGCCGCGCGGGGCGGCGGCCTCGCCCCCGCCGCCGGGATCGGGCAGTTCGGAAAGTTCCATGTCATCGGACATCCAGCGGCTCCAGGATCGGGGGAAGGGCGAGTTCGGCGGGGGCGAGGGCGGCGGCGACCGCGTCCCACAGCGCGCGCGCGTCGCGCGTGGCCTCCCCGTGGTTCCAGGCCAGCGCGATGTCGCCGGGAGCGGCGATTTCGCTGGGGCTGAAGCTGGCCCGCGCGGCGAGCGCGGGGGCAGCGCGGGCGAGGGCTGCCTGCAGCGCGGGGAGGTCGCGCGGGTTGGCGCGCAGGTTCAGCGAAGGTTCGGCCCCAAGGCCGGGCAGCAGGGCGCGCAGCACCGCCTCGGCCTCGGCGGGACCATGGCGGGCGCAGAGCGCGGGAAACAGGGCGGCGAGCGTGTCGAGCAGCAGGCGCGCGAGGGCGGCGGCGGCGCGTTCGGCCGCGGCCCGGGCGTCCTCGCGCAGCAGGGCCAGGCGGCCGGCGAGCGCGGCGGCGGCGGTATCGAGGGCAAGCTCGTGCTGGGCGGCGGCTTCGGCGAGGCCGCTGTCGCGGCCCTCGGCAAAGGCGGCCGCGCGCGTCGCGTCGAGCTCGGCGGCGGTGAAGATGGGGCGTTGCTTGGCCGGGGCGGCCTGGTGGGCGGGGGCGTCGAAATCCTCGGCGAACAGGATTCCGCGGGCGGCGGGGCGCGGGGCGCGGGCGGGGATTTCGAACAGGCCGTCCATGTCAGTACACCACTTCCTCGTCCTTGCCCTCGCCGATCTCGATCTTTCCCTGGGCGGCGAGCTCCTTCGCGGTGGCGACGATCGCGGCCTGGGCCTCGTCCACCTGGCGGAGCTTGACGGGACCCAGGGCTTCGATTTCCTCGCGCAACATCTTGCCGGCGCGTTCGGAGAGCGAGCCGAAGAACATTCCGCGTAGTTTTTCCGAAGCGCCCTTCAGCGCCAGGGGGAGCTTGTCCTTCTCCACCTCGCGCAGCAGAACTTGCAGCGCGGCGGGCGTGAGGCGTTGCAGATCGTCGAAGGTGAACATCAGCGCCTTGATGCGCTCCGCGGCGTCGCGGTTGCGTTCCTCCAGCGCGGCGATGAAGCGGGTTTCGGACTGGCGGTCGAGGTTGTTGAAGATGTCGGCCATCAGCTCGTGCGCGTCGCGCCGCGCGCTGCGGGCGAGGTTGGACATGAACTCGGCGCGCAAAGTGCGTTCGACGCCGTCCAGCACGTCCTTCTGCACGCTCTCCATGCGCAGCATGCGCATCACCACTTCCATGGCGAAGCTTTCCGGCAGCAGAACGAGCACGCGGGCGGCGTGCTCGGCCTTCACCTTGGACAGCACGACGGCGACGGTCTGGGGGTATTCGTTCTTGAGGTAGTTGGCGAGCACCGCCTCGTTCACGTTGCCGAGCTTGTCCCACATGGTGCGCCCGGCGGGGCCGCGGATCTCCTCCATGATCTGGACGGCGCGTTCGCGGGGGAGCGATTTCTGCAGCAGGCGCTCGGTGGATTCGAAGCTGCCCACCAGGTTGCCGGCGTGGCCCATGCTGTCGGTGAAATCACCGCAGAGCCGTTCCACCAGTTCGGCGCGGACGGGGCCGAGCTGGGCCATGGCCGAGGAGACGTCCTTGATCTCATCCTCATGCATCATGGCGAACAGGCGGGCGCTTTGTTCTTCCCCGAGCGCGAGCATCAGGATGGCGGCTTTCTGCGCGCCGCTGACGCTGCGGTAGTCTTCGGCCTTTATCGCCATGGCGTTTTGCCTCCGGTCATCGCGCCCTTGGTCATCCTGCCTCTTGGGCCATCCAGCCGCGCAGGATGGAGAGCGTCTCGTCGGGATGGCGATCGGCCATCTCGGCGATGCGGCGGATGGAGGAGGCGCGGATCTGGCCTTCGATCTGGGCCACGTTCACCATGCTTTCATCGGCAATCATGGCCAGCGCCGGCGCGGGTCCGGCGAGGGCGGGTGCCGCGAGCGCGGCCGGCGCGCCATCCTGCGCGCCCGCCCCGCCGGTGAGCGCGCCAGGCCCGCCCGGCGCCGGCGGCGGCAGGCTGGTCAGGCGCAGCACCATGGGGCGGACCACCAGCAGCAGCGCGAGCAGCCCGATCAGCCCGATCACCCCGCTTTCGGCGAGCCGCATCAGGTCCGCCTTGCCGAGCGCCAGCGAGGCGAACCAGCCGCGATGGGCGGGCGCCGTGGGCGCGGCGGCGGCGAGGAAGGGCATGGCCACCACCTGGACCGTGTCGCCGCGCTTGGTGTCGAATCCGATCGCGGTCTTCACCAGGCCGGTGATGCGCGCCAGCGCGGCCGGCGTATGGACGCGCGCGGCATCGACCATCACCGCGAGGCTGATGCGGGTGATCCTCGGCTGCTCGTGGATCAGGGTGCGGACGGTCTTGCTGATCTCGTAATTGGTGGTGCTGGTGCGGCGGGATTCGCTGTGCGCGAGATTGCCCTTGGCCGCCGGCGCGTTCGGCAGGTTGTTGGCGACCGAGACGGTGGGCGCCGGCCGGTTCGATTGGCGCCGGGTCGAGGCGGTCTGCTCGCTGATCGCGACCTGGCCGTTGGGATCGAAGGTTTCCGCGGTTTCGTGGGTCTGGTCGAAATCCATCCGCACGGCGGCCTCGGCGCGCACATGGCCGGCGCCGAGGCTGCGGGCGAGCATCCGCTCCACCGCGCGGGCGAGACGCAATTCGGTGGCGCGGCGGATTCCCTGGTCGGAGCGCAGCCTGCCGGCTGGTCCCACCGGCGCGCCGGCGCGGGCGAGCAGCTCGCCGCGGGAATCGACGATGGCGATGTTGCCGGGCTTGAGGCCTGGGACGGCGGCGGCAACCAGGTTGAGGATCGCCTGGATGGTGTCGCGATCGGCGGCCGAGGCGGCATCGAGGGTCAGCAGCACGCTGGCCTGCGCGGGGCGCGCGGCGCGGGCGAAGGGGGCGCGGCGCGGCATGACCAGATGGACGCGCGCGTTGCGCACCCCCTGGATCGCGCGGATGGTGCGGGCGAGCTCGCCTTCCAGGGCGCGCGTCTCGTCGATGCGTTCCTGGAACGGGGTCATGCCGAGCATGTCGGCGTGATCGAAGATGCCGTAGCCGATATTGCCGCCCGAGGGCAGGCCCTGGCGGGCGAGCAGGACGCGCGCCGCGGGCACCTGGTCGGCGGGGACCAGGATCTCGGTCCCGCCGGCGGCGAGGCGATAGGACAGGTGCGCCTGGGCCAGCGCCTGGGTCATCTGCCCGGAATCGCGCAGCGAGAGGTCGCCATAGAGCGGCGCCATGGATTGCGCGCCGCCGCTGAGCACCAGCAGCGCGAGCAGCGCCATGGTGGCCAGCCCGACCGCGGCGAGGGCGCCGAGCCGGGCGGGGCCAAGCGATTTCAGGCCGTCGAGCAGGGGTTGCATGGCGGGAGCGGCATGGGGCGTCCGGACAGCTTGGGTCGCGCTTGGTTGCGACGGGCACTCTCGGGCCGATTGGTTAGGGCGGGGTTAATGCGCCCGGCAGGAAATGCCGGGCGGGGGGCGTCCCGGTGTCGCCGACGGCGCGGGGCGATCTGCCAAGGGCGATTTACCAGCGGCCATTTGCCAGGGGGCATTTGACAGCCTGGGGTGGGGTCCGTAGAAGCCGCCGCTCATGGCCGGGAACGTGGACGGACCTTCAGGGTCCGCGCCCGCCGCGCGTTCGCGCGCGGCCTACCGGTGCAACAACGTCGGATGAAAGGGGCACAAGCCCATGACGAAGCGCGCCGAAAGCAAAT
>JAKAZN010000165.1 GCA_021815835.1 Pseudomonadota bacterium | reverse complement strand
GAAGGTGATGCAATCGACGGGGCAAATATCCACGCAGGCATCGCATTCGATGCAGAGCTTGTCGGTGAACACCGTCTGCACGTCGCAGTTCAGGCAGCGTTCGGCTTCCTTGAACGCCAGCCGGTCGTCGTAGCCGAGTTCCACCTCCGCGGCGATATCGGCCAGCGCCTGCACCTTGTCGCGATGCGGCACCTTGACCCGCGTATCCAAGGTGACGTCGTTATCGTAGCTCCATTCGTGGATGCCCATCTTCTGCGACATCATCGACACGTCCGGCGGCGGGCGATCGCGCACATCCTGGCCCTGGCAGGTCAGATCGATGGAGATCGCCGCCTGATGCCCGTGCGCCACCGCCCAGATGATGTTCTTCGGGCCGAACGCGGCATCCCCGCCGAAAAACACTTTCGGATGGGTCGATCCCATGGTGGTCTCATCGACCACCGGCATGTTCCAGCGGTCGAATTCCACGCCGGCGTCGCGCTCGATCCAGGGGAACGAGTTCTCCTGGCCGACCGCCACCAGCACGTCGTCGGCCGGGACATGCTGGTCGGGCTCACCGGTGGGGACCAGCTTGCGCCTGCCGTCGGGGCCATGTTCGGCCTTCACCTTCTCGAACAGCACGCCGGTCAGGCGGCCGTCTTCATGGGTGAACGCCTTCGGCACCATCATGTTCAGGATCGGGATGTCCTCACCCAGCGCGTCTTCCTTTTCCCAAGGGGAGGCCTTCATCTCCTCGAAGCCGGAGCGGACGATGACCTTCACGTCCTCGCCCCCCAGGCGGCGGGCGGTGCGACAGCAATCCATCGCCGTGTTGCCGCCGCCGAGCACGATCACGCGCTTGCCGATCCGGGTGATGTGACCGAAGGAAACCGAGGACAGCCAGTCGATGCCGATATGGATGTTGGCGGCGCCCTCCTGCCGCCCGGGCAGCGGCAGGTCGCGCCCGCGCGGCGCGCCGGAGCCGATGAAGACCGCGTCGTGGCCCTCCGCCAGCAGCGATTTCAGGCTGTCGATCCGCTGGCCCAGGCGCAATTCGATGCCGAGCGCGGCGATGTAGCCCACTTCCTCGTCGATCACGCTTTCGGGCAGGCGGAAGCGGGGGATCTGGCTGCGGATCATGCCGCCGGCCCGGGCATCGCCGTCGAACAGCACGCAGCGATAGCCGAGCAGCGCCAGGTCGCGCGCGACGGTCAGGGACGCGGGTCCCGCGCCCACCAGCGCGACGGTCTTGCCGTTATGCTGCGTCGCGGCAGAGGGCATATGGGCGTCGATGTCGCCCTTGTAATCCGCGGCGACACGCTTGAGGCGGCAGATCGCGACGGGCGCTTCCTCCACCCGTCCGCGCCGGCAGGCCGGCTCGCAGGGGCGGTCGCAGGTGCGGCCGAGGATCCCCGGGAAGACGTTGGAATGCCAATTGATCATGTAGGCGTCGGCGAAGCGCCGCGCCGCGATCAGGCGGATATACTCAGGAACCGGCGTGTGCGCCGGGCAGGCCCACTGGCAATCCACGACCTTGTGGAAATACTCGGGGTCCCGAATATCGGTCGGCTGCAATCCGGACTCTCCCTTGCTCCCGCGCCAATTCGTGCCTGGGCGGGGTGCGTCTTTTGGGGCGGAAGGGGCCGCCCGTCAATCCACCCGAAGGGCCGGCCCAACCGCCGCCGCCCGGGAGAAGGCGGCGCCGGCCCCTGACGGGGCCGGCGCCGGTATCGGATCAGAACAGAACGCCGGCTTCGAGCAGGAAGTCGGCCTGGTCGCGCCCGGTGGCGGAGGTGCCGTATCCGGCCGACCCCGGCGAGCCGAGGCTGGTCAGGTGGAGCCAGCCGATATCGCCACGCACGAACAGATGGTCCTTCTGCCAGGTCGGCGCGATCGAGACGCCGAAGCCCTGCGCGCGCGGGTTGAGGAACCAGTTGTCCGGACCGTTGCTGGTGAAATACTGCACCCAGCCGCCAAGAGAGAACGGCGACTTCCCGAACTGGTAGCTGGCGAACACCGCCGCGGCGAAGTTGCTGGAGAACTTCGTCAGGCCGACCTGGGAGTTCTGCTTGGCGTACACATACTGCACTTCCGGAACCACGTTCAGGTTGCCGATCGTGTAGCTGTAATAGGCGCCGAACATCGTCGAATTGACGAACGGCGATGAGCTGAGCGGACCCGAGCCGACGAACGAACTGGTGTAGGCGGTGGTCGCCGAGCCATAGATGTGCGCGTTCGGCCCGGTATGCCCGAGATTGGTCGCGAAATATCCGGTCAGGTTGTTGCTGTCGTTGATCGTGTAGGTCGCCGATGCCTGCAGGAAGTTCCACACCTGGGTATCGAAACCGTCGCCGAACGTCACCGTCGCGGCCACCGGCCCGATGGTGTAGGTCGCCGACACGCCCATGCTGTTCGAGTTCTCGACGCTGAAGATGTCCGTCGTCAGCATGCTGGTGTTCTGCCAGTCGACACCGGACTCGTAGCCTTCGAGGGAGGCGACGTGGCCGGCCGAGATGCTGAAGCTGGCGGTCGGCGCGATGGTGATATAGGCGGCGCGGAACGGCCCGGTCTCGAAGGTTTGCACCGAGGTTCCGCCCGGCTTGGAGCCGAGAACCCACGAGGAGTTCCCGCCGGCCAGCAAGGTGAACTGCACCAGCCCGTCGGTCTTCTGCAGCTGGATCAGCCCGTTCTGGAACTCGACCCCGGCGCTCTTGCCGGTGCCGAGCAGGCCATAGCCATCGCCCGAATTGCCGACGCCGGTGAGCGCATAGGCGTAGCCGTCCATGCCGCCGCTCAAGGTCAGCTTGCCGAGAAACGTCCCGGTGTCGATGGTGACCGGGGTGGGCGCCGTCAACGCATGCGCCGCCGGGATGGCGGCAAACCCGAGGGCGGACAACGCCGTGCTCGCCCCGAGCGCGGCGCGGATAAGACCGGATCGCAGCCGATTGTCCTTGGTCATGTGAGTACTCCTTCGTGTTGTTCTTGCTGGTCCCGAAAAGACCGCCGCCGGCACGCCCGAAAGCCGATGCGGGGTGCCCGGCGACAGGCACCCCGCTTCGCGTCGCGGATCAGAAGATCTGTTCCCCATGCAGCACGAGATCGAGGCCCTCGCGCTCTTCCTCCTCGTCCACCCGCAGGCCGACGAGCGCCTTGGTGACCATCAGCAGGATGAAGGTCATCACGCCGCTGTAGATCAGCGTGGTGCACACCGCGATCACCTGGGATTCGAACTGCGGCAGGCCGCCGACATTCGAGCCCCCCGACAACGGCCCGTAGGCGAACACGCCGGTCAGCAAGGCGCCGACGATCCCGCCGATGCCATGCACGCCGAACGTATCGAGGCTGTCGTCGTAGCCCAGGATGTGCTTGAGGCTGGTGGCCGACCAGAAGCAGATCACGCCGGCCGCGACGCCGATGATGATCGAAGCGCCCGGCAGCACGAAGCCCGAGGCCGGGGTGATGGCGACCAGACCCGCCACCGCGCCGGATGCCGCGCCCAGGACCGAGGGTTTGCCCTTGCTCGCCCATTCCGCGAACATCCAGCCCAGCGCCGCCGCGGCGGTCGCGATCTGGGTGACCGTCATCGCCATGCCGGCGCGGCCGTTGGCGCCGACCGCGGAGCCCGCGTTGAACCCGAACCAGCCGACCCACAGCAGCGACGCGCCGATCACGGCGTAGGCGACGTTGAACGGCGCCATGTTATCCTGGCCGTAGCCGACGCGCTTGCCCATCACCAGGCAGCACACCAGGCCCGCGATGCCGGCGTTGATGTGCACCACCGTCCCGCCGGCGAAATCCGCCGCCCCGGGCAGGCCGAGCACGCCCGCGCCCAGCCAGCCGTCCGAACTCCACACCCAGTGCGCGATCGGCGAATAGACCAGCAGCGACCACAGGGTCATGAAGATGCAGAGCGCGCTGAACTTCATGCGATCCGCGAAGGCACCCGCGATCAGCGCCGGGGTGATGATCGCGAACGTCATCTGGAACATCATGTAGACGGATTCAGGGATCGTCTGCGGCTGCGAACCGCCGAGCAGGAACGCCTTATCCCAGCTCTTCTCCATCCCCCACAGCATGAAGCGGGAGAAGTCGCCGATATACGGATTGCCGTTGGTGAACGCGAGCGAGTAGCCCGCCACGCACCAGGTGATGGTGACCAGGCAGCAGATCACGAAGGACTGCATCATGGTCGCGAGAATGTTCTTCTTGCGAACCATGCCGGCATAGAACAGCGCGAGGCCGGGAATGGTCATCAGCAACACCAGCGCGGTGCTCGACAACATCCAGGCGGTGTCGCCGGGGCTGAGCTTGGGCACTGGCGGCGGCGCGGCGGCGAATGCCGGCAAGGCAACCAGCAGCGCCGGCACGAGGCCGGCGGCTCCCCAGGCGAGGCGGGATCGATTCATCGTTTCTGTTTCCTTGGGTGTGGTCGTGTCGAACTCAGAGCGCCGCGGCATCGGTCTCGCCGGTGCGGATCCGCACGGCGCGATCGATATCCATGACGAAAATCTTGCCGTCGCCGATCTTGCCGGTGTGGGCGGATTTCACGATCGCTTCGACGACCTGCTCGGCGAGATCGGCGGGCACGGCGACCTCGATCTTCACCTTGGGCAGGAAATTCACGTGGTATTCCGCGCCCCGGTAGATCTCCGTCTGCCCTTTCTGCCGGCCGAACCCCTTCACTTCGGAGACGGTCAGCCCCTGCACGCCGAGCGGGGTCAGTGCCTCGCGGACGTCGTCCAGTTTGAATGGCTTGATGATGGCCATAATCAACTTCATGTCGGTACCCTGTCTTGCGGTGGCGTAGCGCGGGACAGGTAATCAAGAATCGTGCCGCGACCCTCGGGGCCGCCGGCCGGCGCGCTCGGCCATGGAAATTCCACGAGCGCGCCGAGGCCTGCCTAGCAAAGAGGCAAATTGCCTCGCCGTAATCCTTCCAGAAACGACAACGCCCCGCCCTTCGTGCGAAGGGCGGGGCGCGCCGGGCGACGCCGAGACAGGCGGTGCGTCAGACCGAGTAGTACATCTCGAACTCGACCGGGTGCGGGGTGTGCTCGAAGCGGAACACCTCGGTCCATTTGAGATCGATATAGCTTTCGATCTGATCCTTGCCGAACACGTCGCCGGCCAGCAGGAAATCATGATCGGCTTCCAGCGCGCCGATCGCCTCGCGCAGGCTGCCGCACACGGTGGGGATGCCCTTCAGCTCCTCGGGAGGCAGATCGTACAGGTCCTTGTCCATCGGATCGCCGGGGTGGATCTTGTTCTTGATCCCGTCCAGCCCCGCCATCAGCATCGCGCTGAACGCCAGGTACGGATTGGCCGCCGCGTCCGGGAACCGCACCTCCACGCGCTTGGCCTTCGGGCTGGTCGCATACGGGATGCGGCAGGAAGCCGAGCGGTTGCGCGCGGAATAGGCGAGCAGCACCGGCGCCTCGAAGCCCGGGATCAGCCGCTTGTAGCTGTTGGTCGCCGGGTTGGTGAAGGCGTTCAGCGCCTTGGCGTGCTTGATGATGCCGCCGATGTAATACAGCGCCATCTCCGACAG
>JAKAZN010000164.1 GCA_021815835.1 Pseudomonadota bacterium | reverse complement strand
CAGAATCGTCCGCCCGGCATAGCGCGCGGCGGGACCCAGCTCCGCCTCGATCCGCATCAGCTGGTTGTATTTCGCCGTGCGGTCGCTGCGCGCCAGGCTGCCGGTCTTGATCTGCCCGCAATTGGTGGCGACCGCGAGATCGGCGATCGTCGTATCCTCGGTCTCCCCCGACCGGTGGCTCATCACCGCGCGATACCCCGCGCGATGCGCGAGTTCCACCGTCTCCAGGGTTTCGCTCAGCGTGCCGATCTGGTTCACCTTCACCAGGATCGCGTTCGCCACGCCGGCGGCGATCCCCCGGCGCAGGCGCTCGGGGTTGGTGACGAAATTATCATCGCCCACGAGCTGCACCTTCGCCCCCAGCACCGCGGTCAGATGCGCCCAGCCGGCCCAATCATCCTCGGCGCAGCCATCCTCGATGGAGACGATCGGATAGCGCCCGACCAGATCCTCCAGATACCGCGCCATCCCGTCGGCATCGAGCACCTTGCCCTCGCCGTCCATGCGGTACATCCCGTCGCGGTAGAATTCGGACGCCGCGCAATCGAGCGCGAAGGCCACGTCCTCGCCCGGCCGGTACCCGGCCCGTTCGGCGGCGCGGGCGATGAAGGCCAGGGCCTCGTCGGCCGATTTCAGGTTGGGCGCGAAGCCGCCCTCGTCGCCCACATTGGTGCTGTGCCCGGCGTCGTGCAGGCCCTGGCGCAGCGCGTGGAAAATCTCCGACCCCATGCGCACCGCCTCGGCGAACGTGCCGGCGCCGACCGGCTGGACCATGAATTCCTGGATGTCGATCGGGTTGTCCGCGTGCCGCCCGCCATTGACGATGTTCATCATCGGCACCGGCAGGGTGCGCGCATACACGCCGCCGACATGGCGATACAGCGGCAGCCCCCGCTCCGCCGCCGCGGCCTTGGCGCAGGCGAGCGAGACGGCCAGGATCGCGTTCGCACCGAGCCGCGCCTTGTTCGGCGTGCCGTCGAGGTCGATCATGATCTCGTCGATGTGGACTTGCTCGGACGGGTCCATCCCGCCGATCGCGTCGTAGATCTCGCCCTCCACATTGGCCACCGCGCGCTGCACGCCCTTGCCGCCGTAGCGGGATGCGTCCCCGTCGCGCAGCTCCACCGCCTCATGCGCGCCGGTGGAGGCGCCCGACGGCACGGCGGCGCGGCCCAGCGCGCCGCTGTCGAGGGTGACATCCACCTCGATCGTCGGGTTGCCGCGGCTGTCGAGGATTTCGCGGGCGGTGATATCGGCGATGGCGGACATGGCGGCAAACTCCCCGGAAAGCGGATGGCGGGGGTGCCTATCACGGGCGAGGCGGAGGGGCCATCGCCGAACGCAAGACAAAAAAATGGCGGGGCTTGTGGCCCCGCCAAGTTTAGGGAGGAAACGTCCAAGAAAGCAGCCAGCGCGGCCGAAGCCGCATTGCTGCGACGCACAATCTAGGCGAGGCCGGGACGAAACTCAAGCGTTATTTTGCATCGCAGCATTGCGGCGCCCGAGGGTAGGAATTCGTTAAGGAATCCCCGGTAAGCCCCGAAGGATGCGCCAGTTTCTCCTACCGATCGGTATCCTCGCGCTGGCTCCGGTCCTGGCCCGGGCCGAGCCCGCGGCCCCGCCGCCGGGGCTGATACTGGGGCGCGCCGGCGCCCTCGGCCCCGTCCCCAGCGGGCCGTTCTGGCTCGCCCCGCCGAATGCGCCCGGACTGGCGCCGATGCCGCCAGGTCCCGGGCCGGTCCCGAGCCCCCTCGGCAACCCCCTCCGCCCCGCCGTCGCCGCGGGACCGGGGGAGATGTGCCGCCAGGCGATCGCCGCCGCGGAATCCGCGCAGGGCATCCCCCCCAATCTGCTGCAAGCGATCGGGCTGGTGGAAAGCGGCCGGCCGGTCGCCGGTTCAGGCCGATCGCTGCCGTGGCCCTGGACCGTGGATTTCAACGGCCGCGGCGCGTTCTTCCCCGACAAGCCGACCGCCATCCGCGCGGTGGCCGCGGCCCAGGCGGCGGGAATGCGCTCCATCGACGTCGGCTGCCTGCAAGTGAACCTGATGCACCACCCGCACGCCTTCGCCGACCTGGAACAGGCGTTCGATCCCGTGGCCAACGCCCGCTATGCCGCCGGATTCCTGCATCTTCTCTATGATCAGACCCATGACTGGCAGGCCGCCGCGGCGGCCTACCATTCGCAGACACCGGCGCTGGCGGGACCCTATCGCGCGCGGGTCATGCAGGCCTGGGCCGGGCTCGGTGGGCCGAAACTGGTCGCCGGAGCGGGGGGCGTCGCCTTCGCCAGCCCCTTCGCCGCCGTCACGCCGCTGGCGCTCGCGACGCCCACCGCGCCGATGGGCGGGTTCCGCATCCTACGCGCCGCGCCCACGGGCGGGACGGCGCCGCCGGGTCGGGGCCTCACTTCCTATCGGTCGCGGCCGATCCCGATCGACCGGGGCGGCTGAACCGGCGTCTGTTCCAGATCCCGCGCCACGTCCGGCGAGTGCAGCAGCCGCCCGATCGCGGCCGCCTCATCGAGCGCGCGATCCGGATGGAAGCGCAGTTCCGGGCTGAACCGCAGCGGCAGCGCATGGGCCACCTGGGTGCGCAGGAACGGCGCCACCCGCTTCAACGCCGGCAGCAGCGCGTCGATATCGGTCCGTCCCAGCCGCGCCACGAAAACGATCGCGTTCTTCAGATCGGAGCCGATCCGCACTTCCGTCACCGTGATTCGCGCATCCGCCAGATCGGGGTCGCGGAACTCCCCGCGCGCGAATACGCCGGCCAGGACGTGGCGGATTTCCTCGGCGATCCGCAACTGCCGCTGCGTCGGTCCCACCGCTTCATGCTTGCGCCCGCCGCGCCCGCCCTTACCCATGCCCACGCCTCACGGCCGCCGGCTCACGCCGGAACCATCTCCGTCTCGAAGCATTCGATCACGTCGCCTTCCTGCAGGTCGTGGAAATTGGCGAAGCTGAGGCCGCATTCATAGCCGCGCGCGACTTCCCGCACGTCGTCCTTGAAGCGCTTCAACTGCGACAATTCGCCCGAGTGGATCACCACGCCCTCGCGCAGCACGCGCACGCCGGCGCCGCGCTTGACGAGGCCCTCGGTGATCATGCACCCGGCGATCTTGCCCACCTTCGTGATGGTGAAGATCTGGCGCACCTCGGCGTAGCCCAGGAATTTCTCGCGCGCCTTGGGCGCGGTCTTGCCCGTGACCAGCTTGGCGATGTCGTCGGCCACTTCGTAGATGATCGAGTAGTAGCGGATATCCACGCCGTCCCGCTGCGCCATCTCGCGCGCCTGCGCCGTCGCGCGCACGTTGAAGGCAATCACAACGGCCGAGGACGCTTTCGCCAGTTGCACGTCGCTTTCGGTGATCTGCCCCACCGCGGCGTGCAGCACGCGCGCCTTCACTTCCTCGGTGCCCTGTTTCAGCACGGTGGCGGCGATCGCCTCGGCGCTGCCCTGCACGTCCGCCTTGATCAGGACCGCGACTTCCTTCTGATCGCCGGCCTGGATGCGCGCCAGCATCTGATCGAGCGTGCCGCGCGCCGCCACGGTGCCGGCGGTGGTCTTCTCGCGCAGCTTGCGGGTGCGGAACTCGGCGATTTCGCGCGCACGGCTCTCGCTCTCCACGACGACGAAGGGTTCGCCGGCCGCCGGCACGCCGGCCAGGCCCTGCAGCTCCACCGGCATCGACGGGCCGGCATCCTTCATCGGGCGGCCCTTGTCGTCCAGCATCGCGCGCACCCGGCCCCATTCGGCGCCGGCCACGACGATATCGCCCTGATGGAGCGTGCCCTTCTGCACCAGCACCGTCGCCACCGGCCCGCGTCCGCGGTCCAGCCGGCTTTCGATCACCGAGCCTTCGGCGGTGCGTTCCGGATTGGCGGTCAGCCCGAGCACTTCCGCCTGCAGCAGGATCGCTTCCTCCAGCCGATCCAGCCCGATGCGCTTGGTAGCGGAAACCTCCACGTCCTGGGTTTCGCCGCCCATCGCTTCCACCACGATCTCGTGGCTGAGCAGTTCCTGGCGCACGCGATCGGGATTGGCGTCCGGCTTGTCCATCTTGTTGATGGCGACGATCAGCGGCGCGCCGGCGGCCTTGGCGTGACGGATCGCCTCGATCGTCTGCGGCATCACGCCGTCATCGGCCGCGACCACCAGCACGACGATATCGGTGACGGAGGCGCCGCGGGCACGCATGGCGGTGAACGCCTCGTGGCCCGGGGTGTCGATGAAGGTGATCTTCTGCCCCGACGGCAGGCTCACCTGGTAGGCGCCGATATGCTGGGTGATGCCGCCGGCCTCGTGCGCCGCCACGTCGGTCGCGCGCAGCGCGTCCAGCAGCGAGGTCTTGCCGTGATCGACATGGCCCATGATGGTGACGACCGGCGGGCGGGTCAGAAGCTCCGATTCCGCATCGACCGCGCCTTCGAGGCCGATCTCCACGTCCGCGTCGGACACGCGCCGCGCGCGATGGCCGAATTCCTGCACCACGAGCTCGGCGGTGTCGGCATCCAGCGATTGCGTGACGGTCGCCATCACGCCCAGCTTCATCAGCGCCTTGATGACCTCCGGCGCGCGCGCCGCCATGCGCGCGGCCAGCTCCTGGACCGTGATCTGTTCCGGCAAGACGACGTCACGCACAACTTTCACCTGATCCGATCGCAGCAATTCGAGCTCCGCCTGGCGGCGCTCGCGGTCGCGCTGGCGACGGACGGAGGCGAGCGAGCGGACCCGCTCGTCCTCGCCCTCGATCGCGGCCTGGACATCGATGCGCCCGGGGCGGCGGCGATCATCGACGACCTTGCGGGGCGCGACGACGGGCGCCTTGCGGGCAAGTGCGCCGCCGGGGCCGGTGCGGCGGGGACGGGCGTCGTCCTCCTCCTCCCCGCCGCGACGGAGCCGCAGGGTTTCGGTGGCGGATGGCGCGGGGGCGGGGGCGGGGGCGCCGCCGGAGCGGCGACGGGCGTCCTCCCCGGGCCGGGCGGTCGCTGGGCGACCGGTGGCGGCACCCGGACGGCCGGGCTGCGCCGGGCGCGCGGCCGGGGCCGGTCGGTCGCCCTGGGTCTGGGTCCCGGCGGCGGCCTCGGTCTGGGGAGCCCCGCCTTCGGCTGCGTCTTCGGCCGCGTCGGCGGCATCCTCGGCGGCGCGGCGCGCGGCGGCTTGCGCCTCGCGCTGCGCGATCTCCTCGGCCTCGGCGGCGCGACGGGCGTCTTCCTCCCGCCGGCGCGCTTCCTCGGCGGCCGAGAGGATGGAGATTTTCTCCTGCTCCCGGCGCTCGGCCTCACGCCGCGCGGTGTCCTTCTGCTGTTCCGACAGCGCGCGCTGGCGGGCGGCGAGTTCCGTCGCGGTCAGCGCGCGGATTGGACCCGCGGGCGGGCGTCCGCCGGACGGGCGCGGCGCGGCGCCACTCGATGCGCCGCCGGTGCCCGAGGGTACCGGCGCGGGCGGGGCGCCAGGCCCGCGCTTCTTGCGAACCTCCACCTGCACGACCTTGGAGCGGCCATGGCTGAAGCTTTGCCGCACGGAGCCGGCA
>JAKAZN010000163.1 GCA_021815835.1 Pseudomonadota bacterium | reverse complement strand
CTGATCGATTGCGCCGGCACCGCCGGGCTGGACGCGCCGCGCCGGCTTATGGCGCCGCGCCGCGTGGTGCGGGTGGAAGACGGAGCCGCGTTCGCGGAACTGCGCCCGGTTGCGGCGGCGGACGGGTTGGATATGCGCCTGTCCATCGCCTTCGATGCGTCGGCGATCGGCCGGCAGGAAATCGCGCTGCGCCTGGCGCCCGAGACATTCCGCGCCGAGCTTGCTCCGGCGCGCACCTTCGCGCTGGCCGCGGAAGTCGCGCAGCTGCGCGAAGCCGGCCTCGCCCAGGGCGGCAGCCTGGACAACGCGGTGGTGGTGGATGGCGCGCGCGTGCTGAACCCCGGTGGGTTGCGGATGGAGCGTGAATTCGCCCGCCACAAGCTGCTGGACGCGGTGGGGGATCTGGCGCTGGCGGGGTTCGGGATTTGCGGCCGGTTCGTGGCACACCGCACCGGGCACGCGCTGAACAACCGGCTGCTGCGCGCGGCGTTTGCCGATCCCGGCTGCTGGGAGCCGGCGGGTCAGGCGCCGGTGGCCGCCGCGGCCTGACGCGCGGCCGGCGAGCGCGCAAGGTTACCGCTCAAAAAAAGCGCTGGCTTCCCAAGGCAGCTGGGCATGACCAGGCCGCCGCATCGCGTGCCCTGCGCCGAAAGCGGCTGGCGAGCGCCGTGACGGATATGCAGCACCGTGACAATGCGGGTCAGACGCCCGCCCCGTGATCGCGACGGTTCACGCTACCGCGCCATCCTGCGCTAGCCCCAGTCCAGCCCCGCCAGCGCGGCGTGATCCGTCAGCCAGCACCAATCCGCGCGCCGCGCCACGTCCAGTGCATCAAGCAACGCGAGCGCCCCGTAGGGCCGGCCGAAAACATGCGCGTGGACTGTGATGTCGAGGCACGCAAAGGGCCGCCCGAGACGCGGCCAGCCGGTCACGATCCGTTCCAGGATCCGCGCGAAGGCATCGGGTTCGTTGCCGTAACGGACATAGAGCGGCATGTCGTTCACCTCCATCGTGAACGGCATCCCGAGGATCGGCCCGGCCGGGGTGGCAATGCGGTACGGCAGGTCGCTGTCGAAACTATCCGCGTGCCAGCGGAACCCGGCCGCGGCCAGCAGCCCGGAGGTCTCGGTGCTCGGCGTGCAGCGCGGGCTGAGCCAACCGACCGGCGCGGCGGCGGCGGCGTTGGTCAGCACCGCCCGGCAGGCATCGATGTCCGCGCGCTCCTGATCCACACTCAGATAGGGCGGCAAGGTTCCCTGGCTGTAGCCATGCGCCGCGACCGCGTGCCCGGACGCGGCGATCGCGCGCACCAGGTCGGGGTAACGCTCCGCCACCACGCCCGAGGTGTAGAACACCCCGCGCAATCCGGCCTTGTCGAGAATCTCGAGGATCCGCCAGGCGCCCACCTTGGCGCCATATTCCGCCCAGGATCGGCCCTGCAGATCGATCACCCCCGGGCGCAGCACATTGCCCATCGGCCCCATTCCGGGCGCCGATCCTTCCGTCCAGCCCTCCAGCATCACGCTGACGGACACGGCCAGGGGCCGGCCTTCGGGCCAGCCCGCGGGAATCTTGCCGCTCATGCCGGCAACGGCCAGTCGAGGAATGCGCACACCGCGCGCCCCATCACCCATTCCTTGTCCTCGGCGGAAAGGAACGGCAGTTCCTCGGTGAAGAAGGTGATCGCCTGGCGATAGGTGCAGGGCAGGCGCGTGAGGTCGGTGCCCCAGAAGGTGCGTCGGGGGCCGAACGCATCGAACACCTGGCGCACGTAGTCGTGCACCGCGCGGAACGGATACGCATCGTCGGTGTAGCACGGCAACGCGGAGGCCTTCACCGCCACATTCGGATGCCGCGCGATGCGCAGAAGATCGGGCATATCGACGAACGCCGCGGCGTCCTTCTCCCGCCGCAATTCCATGTGATCCAGCACCAGCTTCAGGTCCGGATGCCGTTCCGCCAGCCGATCGAGCGCGGGCAGATGGCCGGGGGCGAACATCATCACCGGCAGGCCGTGGCGCACGCAGCCCTGCCACAGCCACTCGGCGCTGTCGTCGTAGAGCCAGGTCATCTCCGGCCGATAGATGAACCGCAGTCCCAGCATCCCGGTCTGCGCCCGCCAGCCGGGCAGGCGCGTCGCGTTCGCGGGATCGATCGTGAGCCGGCCCATTACCGCGAACCGGTCGGGATGCGCGGCGGCGGCGGCCAGCGCGAGATCGTTGTAATCGCCTTCCCAGGACGGCGGCACGATGACCACGCGATCGACGCCGGCCTCGTTCATCGCCGCGAGCAGCTTCGCCACGGTGAATGGTTCCGGCTGATGTTCCTTGCCGGGTCCCCAGGATGGCCAGGGACGCTGGGGCGTGCTCGCGCCCCAGATATGCACCTGGGCATCGACGATCTTCATGGCACGCGCTCCCCGTCGGTTCGCGCGCAGATGCCGGGTGGGCGCGCGGGCTGTCAACCGCCCGCGCGCCGAGCACGCATCAGCCCGGGGCGCGCCGCCCGGTTGACGAAAGCAACGCGAAGGCGCCGTCGCCGGACAACGCCAGCACCACCAGCGCCACCGCCCAGAACAGCGGATATTCGTAGCCGCCGCCCTTGGCCGTGAAGAAGAACCCGTTCTTCGCGTGCACCAGAACGATCGCCCCGATCAGATCGGGTACCAGCAGCAGCGCCACCCAGCGCGCATAGACGCCGAGGATGAGCGCAATTCCACCCAGGGTCTCGGCCGCGATCACGACGAGCCCGAACCATCCCGGCAGGCCGAGCGAGGCGAAGAAATGCTCGGTCCCGGCCGGGGTGAAGACGAAGAATTTCATGCCCGCATGGATCAGAAACAGCAGGCCCAGACTGACCCGCAGCAGCAGCGCGGCATAGGGCGCGGTGCGCGATGCGACGATTTCCATGGACGTTCCTCCCATTTTCAACCCGCCAGCTTCGTGGCGAGGCCGGCGACATGACGCCCCTGATACCGCGCGACGGCAAGCTCCCCCGCGCTCGGCCGGCGCGAACCGTCGGGCGCGGCGAGCGTGGTGGCGCCGTACGGCGTGCCGCCCGCAACCTCGGTCATCTGCGACAGTTCCGCCATCGCGTACGGCACGCCGACGATCACCATGCCGTGATGCAGCAAGGTGGTATGGAACGACGTGATCGTCGTCTCCTGCCCGCCATGCTGGGTCGCGGTGCTGACGAACACGCTGCCGATCTTGCCGACCAGCCTGCCCTGCTGCCACAGCCCGCCGGTTTGATCCAGGAAGTTGCGCATCTGCCCGCTCATGTTGCCGAAGCGGGTGGGGGTCCCGAAAATAATCGCGTCGTAATCGGCGAGTTCGGCCGGGGTGGCGATCGGGGCCGGCTGGTCGGTCCGCGCGCCGATCGCGGCGAGCGTCTCGGCGGGCATCGTCTCGGGGACGCGTTTGACCGCGACCTCGGCGCCGGGAATCTCCCGCGCGCCGGCGGCGATCTCGTTCGCCATCGTCTCCACGTGTCCCCACGTGCTGTAGTACAAAACGAGAATTCGGGCCATCGGCCGCTCCTGCTCCGGTTGCATGCCCGGCGCGGCCGGGCGGTCGGCGCGGTATCTGGCGCAGGTGGTTGAAATTCGGAAGTAGGTATTCTAAAGTAACCGCTATGACCCGCTCCCAACCCACCCCGCCTTGCCCGATGCAGGCCCTGCTCAATCTGCTGACCGGCCCCTGGACAACCTATATCCTCTGGGTCCTCGGCACCGAGGGCGCCACCCGCTTCGGCGCGCTGCGCCGCGCGATTCCCGGGATTTCCGCCCGCCTGCTCACGGTGCGGCTGCGGGTTCTGGAGGAACAGGGCGTGGTCGCGCGCCATGTGGAACCCAGCACGCCGCCGCAGGTCAGCTATTCGCTCACCGGGCAGGGGCACGAACTGATGGGCGCGCTCGATGCTCTGAACGCGGTCGCCCGGCGCTGGTACCGGGACGCGCCCGACCACCCCGACGCGTCCTCACGCGCCGGGGGCAGGGCCGGGCAGGCTTCTCAGATCGCGTCCCAGTTATAGACGTCGCGCGTGCGTTCCAGCGGCGTCAGGCCGGAGCGCACCGCCGGCAGAAGATGCTCGGCCATCTTCGCCGGGGTCCAGCCATCCCCGCGATGCATGATGCGGATCGGCCGCGGTTGCGCGTACAGATAGACCTCGTTGCCGCGCGCGCCGAAAATCTGCCCGGAAATCTCGTGCGCCGCGTCGCACGCCAGGAACGCGGCGAGTTGGGCCACCTGGTCGGGCCTGGTCTTCGCCGCGCGCGCCTTCATCTGTTCCTCGCTCTGCCCCGGCACCGTCTCGATCATGCGGCTGAAGGCGTGCGGCCCGATGCAGTTGGAACGGATCTTGTAGCGCTGCATGTCCATCGCGATGTTGCGCGACAATCCCGCGATGCCGAGCTTCGCCGCGCCGTAATTCACCTGTCCCACGCTGCCGATCAGGCCGGAGGTGGAGGTCATGTGCACGAACGCCCCGCTCTCCTGCTTGCGGAAATGCGTCACCGCGGCGCGCGAGACGTAGAACGCGCCATAGAGATGCACCTTGATGACGGCGTCGAATTCCTCCGGCGACATGTAGTGGAACATGCGGTCGCGCAGGATGCCGGCGTTGTTGACGACGATATCGATCCGCCCGTAGCGGTCGATCGCGGTGGCGACGATGCGCTGCGCGGCGTCCCAGTCGGCCACCGAGTCGGCGTTGGCGACCGCGGCGCCCTGACCGTGCGCGGCCTCGATCTCGCGGACCACCGCTTGGGCCGGGGTCGCGTCCGCGCCCTCGCCGGTGACCGCGGCGCCGAGGTCGTTCACCACCACCTTGGCGCCGTTCTCGGCCATCGCCAGCGCGATCGCGCGGCCGATCCCGCGCCCCGCGCCGGTCACGACGGCGACTTTTCCTTCAAGCATCTTGTCGGCCATGGGCGTTTCTCCCCTCCCGTTGCATTGAACCGGGGCAGGATGCGACGCGAGGCGGGTTCTGTCATCCCCGATCCCCGAAACATCGGGGGGCACAATCGGCCGCGCCACGGGGCGCGCGGCATGCTACATGCCCGCCATGAGAATAGGTCCAGGAGGTTCTGCAATGCGTTCTTTCCCGATGATTGCCGGCGCGTTGCTCAGCGCCGGTCTTGCGTTGCCCGGCCTGGCCGCGGCGCAAACCACGACCCCGAGCCCCGGCGCCATCGTCAAGGCGCTGACGCCCATGCCGGGCGGCGGGGCGACCACGCGCGGCATCCGCGTGGTCCACGGGGCGGGCGGCAGCGGCGCGCCGTCGGTGCAGGCCGCGCCGCGTCCGGCCTCGGTCAGCCTGACGGTCGATTTCGCCACCGGTTCGGCCGCCCTCACCCCGTCGGCGCGTCAGACCTTGGACGCGCTGGGCAAGGCGCTGAACGATCCGAAACTGGTCCATGATCGCTTCCGGATCGAGGGCCACACCGACACGGTCGGCACGGCCGCCGCCAACCAGGCGCTGTCGGCGGAGCGGGCGAAGCGGGTCGCCCAGTATCTTGAAGACAAATACGGCGTCACGCC
>JAKAZN010000162.1 GCA_021815835.1 Pseudomonadota bacterium | reverse complement strand
AAATCGGCTAGATCGAGCCCCTCGATCGACGCCGGACCGGGATGGCCGACATGGTTCCAGACGAAATCCAGGCCACCCCAGTGGCGCGCGGTGCGGGCGACGATCGCGCGGGCGAAATCGTCCTCGCGCAGATCCCCCGCGATCGCCAGCGCGCGCCCGCCGGCGGCGGTGATCTCGGCGGCCACCGCGTCGGCGCCCGCCGCGTCGCGATCCACCACCGCGACCGCCGCGCCCTCGGCGGCGAAGCGCAGCGCGCCGGCGCGGCCCATGCCGGAGGCGGCGGCGGTGACGATCCCGATCTTGTTTGCCAGTCGCATCGTCCGGGCTCCGTTACGAGATATGGCGCTTGGAATCGAGCCAGCCCAGCATGTGATGGTTGAACACGTCGGGGTGCTCCACGTTGGGAAAATGCCGGGCCTGGGCGATTTCCTCGTAGCGCCCGTCCGCCACCAGTTCGGCGATGCGACGGTTTTCGGCCGGCGGGGTGCCGAGGTCCCGATCGCCGCACAGCACCAGCACCGGGGATTTCACCTGGCCCAGGCGCGGGGCGAAATCGAAATCCATGATTGCCTGGCAGGAGCCGATATAGCCGGCGGGCGTGGTGGTCGCGACGCAATCGCGGATCTGCGTCCAGCGCGCGGGATTGCGCGGGCGGAAGGCCTCGGTGAACCAGCGATCGACGGTGGCGTCCGCGAGCGGCGCCACCGATTGGGCCTTCTCCACCATGGCGATCCGCTCGGCCCAGGCGGCGGTGCCTTCGCCGGGAGTGGAGGGCCGCGTGTCGCACCAGATCGCCGAGAGCAGCTTCCCGGGATAGGCCAGCGCGAAGGCCTGGCCCAGCATGCCGCCGATGGACAGGCCGATGTAATGGATGCGCGCGATCCCGAGCACATCGAGCGCGCCGGCAACGTCGGCGGCGAGCGCGTCCATGCTGTACGGACCCGGCACCGGATCGCTGCCGCCATGGCCGCGCATATCCAGCCGCAGCACGCGCCAGCCCCGTTCCAGCAGCGGCGGCACCTGCTCGGCCCACATGCCGCCATCCGCGGCGAGCGAATGGGTGAAGCAGACCACCGGGGATGCGTCATCGCCCAACAGGTCGTAGGCGATGGCGCGCCCGTTCAGCGATAGTCTCATGGACCGGTTCCTCTCCCGATTTCGGCGGGAGACTACGGAGGCCGGCCCGCGGCGGCAACCGTGGGGTCAGAGCAGGTCGGCCAGTTCGCCGTCGCGCAGCATCACATCGAGCCCGGCGAGGCCGCCGGCGAGCTCGCCGCCCATCGCGCGCAGGCTTTCCTCGCGGATCAGACCGGCAAGCTCGGCGCGCAGCGCGAGGAAATCCGCGGTCATCATCCCGTCCACCTCGCGCGGACGCGGCAGGGTGATCGGCACCTCCGCCTTGATCCGGCCGGGACGGGCGGTCATCACATAGACGCGGTCGGACAGGAAGATCGCCTCGTCGATATCATGCGTGACGAACAGCACGGAGATGCCGAGGCGCTGCCAGATATTCGTCAGGATCTGCTGCATGATCTGGCGCGTCTGCGCATCCAGCGCGCCGAACGGCTCATCCAGCAGCAGCACTTTCGGCCCCGTGGCGAGCGCGCGGACGATGCCGACGCGTTGCTTCATCCCGCCCGAGAGCCGGTCGGGATACTGATCCTCGAACCCGATCAGCCCGGCGAGCGAGAGCAGAGTGCGCGCCATGCGCTCGCGCGTGCCCGCGCCGACGCCCTTCATCTTGAGGCCGAACTCCACGTTCTGGCGCACCGTCTTCCAGGGAAACAGAGAGTATTGCTGGAACACCATGCCGCGATCGGCACCCGGCCGGGTGATCGCCACGCCATCGACCGCGACCCGCCCGCGCGTGGCGGGAACGAAGCCGGCGACGGCATTGAGCAGGCTCGACTTGCCGCAGCCCGAGGGGCCGACGATGGAGACGAACTCGCCGGGCCGGACGGTGATGGAGACGTCGGCCACCGCCGCGATCGGCGCGCCGTCGGACGCGTAGTCGAGTCCGAAATGATCGATCTCGATGAGGCCGCTGTCGCGCATGGCCCGGGTCCCCCTCTATTGCGTGGCAAGCCAGGGCATCGCGAGCCGGCCCAGCCCGCGGATCGCGGCGGAGGACACCAGGCCGAGCAGCCCGATCGCCACCATGCCGAGCACGATGTCCGGATACTGGATCAGCGAATAGGCGGCCCAGGTGAAATAGCCGATCCCCGACTGGCCGGAGATCATTTCGGCCGCGATCACGGAGACCCAGCCGACCCCCATCCCCACGGCCAGCCCGGTGAAGATCGCCGGCATCGCCCCGGGCAGATAGACCTCGCGGAAGATCGCGCCCTCCCCGGCGCCGAGCGAACGCGCGGCCAGCACCAGCACCGGATCGACGCGGCGCATTCCGAGCAGCGTGTTGAGCAGGATCGGAAAGAAAGCGCCGAGGAAGGTGATGAAGACGATGCTCTGGAAATCGGTGGGCCAGAGCATGATCGAGATCGGCACCCAGGCGATCGCCGGCACCGGGCGCAGGATCTCGCAGAGCGGGAAGACAAGCTCATGGGCGATCGGGTAGCGCCCGATCACCAGCCCGGTCGGCACCGCGGCCAGCGCGGCCAGCACGAAGCCGAGGAAGACCCGTTCGCAACTGACGATCACGTCGTTCAGGAAATCCGCCGACGGCACCACCGCGACGGCGCGGGCGAACACGATGGAGGGCGCGGGGATATTGTCGAAGCGCAGGAAAAAATCGAGATGGGTCGCACTCGCGGCCTGCCACGCGGCGAGGAAGGCAGCGATCGCGAGCGTGGCCAGGGCGAGCGGGCGGAGCTTCGCCAGCCGCATCCGCCGCCGCGCCGCCGCCTCGGGGGAAGGGGTGGTGGCGGCGAGCACGGCCGGCTCGGTCGGCATCGGCATGTCCATCGTTCTACCTGCGCTTCTCGACTGGGCGGGAACATCGCGTCGCGGAGGCGGTCTTGCCAAGACGCGCGCCATATCGCTGGGTGATTAGTTGCCAATGACCCGCCTGTTGGGCAGATTCCGATCTCACGGGCGTGAACATGCTTAATACATGGGCATATACGTCAGCCCGCCGTATCCGCCCCCTCCTGGATCGCCCGCAACGCGGCGGCATCGCGGATTAACAGCCGGCCGCGATGGCTCTCGACCACGTTCTGCGCGGCCAGCCGCTTGAGGCTGATCGTCACCCATTGCCGCGTCGCGCCCACCATATGCGCCAGATCCGCATGGGTGAACGTCGTGGAGATCAAGACGCCGCGCGGGTCCGGCACGCCATAGGCATCGAGCAGATGCAGCAGCAGCCGCGCCAGACGCTCGGTGACCGAGCGGGTGCCGAGCATCTGCGCCAGCGCCGAATAGCAGCGGCCCTTGAACGCGAGGCCCTCGATCAGCCCGATCGCCAGCGCCGGAATCCGCGGCACCAGGCCGCGCAGCACGCTGCCGCGCAGATGCACGACGACGCTGTTCGACGCGGCGATGCCGGACCACATGTGGCTGCGCTCGCCGAACACCTCCGGCCCGCCGACGAAATTGCCGTGATGCCAGTAGGCGAGGGTGATCTCCCGCCCCGAGGGCGCGCCGTAGAAGACGCGGATGCGCCCGTGCTCAATCAGGTAGATGCCGTCATTGGGCGCGCCCTGGCGGAACACAGTGGCGCCCCGGTAGAAGACGCGCCGCGTGCCCTGATCGAGCAGCAGCGCGCGCTCCTTCGGCGTGAGCGCCTTCAGCAGGTTGGGCGGGCCGCCAAGCAGCGCGGTGGTTTCGCTCAGCAGCAGCGCGTGCCCGGCGGGCGGGAGCGGCGGCACGGGGCTTTCGGCCGGGCTTGCGGTGGGGGCGTGGATCATCATCGGGGCAACAGGCAAGCGGCGTACCAACGCGGCCGGGGTGGCTCCAGGGTGGTATGAATTTTGCTGCGTCGGGAGGGTAATTCGTTGTCTCACTTCCGAAGGGTCCCCCCATGCAGCTCTCCCGCCGCTCCGTGCTTGCCGCCTCGCTCGCCGCCCCGTTCGCCGGCCTCGCGCGGCCGGCCCGCGCGGATGGGGCGGTGACGATCCGCATGGGGGTGATGAAGCTGGTCCATTCGATGACCCCCTATTTCTACCCAAGGTTCCTGCCCGCCGGGTACCATCTGGAGATCATTCCCTTCTCGACCCCCACCGACGTGAAGGACGCGGTCGTTACCAAATCGGTCGATTACGGCACATTCGGCATCGCCGCCGCGATCCTGGGCGCGGCCGCGCACCAGCCGGTGGTGGTGTATGGGTCCGAATGCAACAAAGGCATGGCGGTGGTGGCGCGCAAGGGCCTGCACATCGCCTCGATCCGGGACCTCAAGGGCAAGAAGGTCGGCATCCTGCCGGGCACCACGCAGCAGGTGTTCTTCTACGAACGGCTGCACATGCTGGGCATGACGCCCCGCGATATCATCGAGGAGCGGGTCGGCTTCGCCGACATGCCGGCCGCGCTGGCCCGCGGCGATATCGCCGCCTATGTGGGCGCCGAGCCGGGGCCCAGCCTGTCGCTGGTGAACGGGACCGGCAAGATCGTCGAGTATCCCTATTCCACGCCGATGGGCAGCCTGAACATGATCCTCGCCACCCATCGCGATACGCTCGCCAGGCGCCCGAAGGAGGCGTTGATGATGCTCGATATGCAGCGCAAGGCCAGCGCCTATGCGATGGCGCATCCGGCGGAGCTCGTGTCGATGACGGTGGCGAAGCTCGGCCTCGACAAGGCGGCGGTGGCGCGCGCGGTGCCGAACGTCCAGCTCGACTGGCAGATGACGACAGTGATGGTGCGGGAGGTGAAATCCTACGCCCATCACATGATCGCCCTCAAACAGATCCGTGCCCTGCCCGATTTCAAGACCCTGCTCGATCCCGCCTTGTCGCAGGAGCTGGCGAAGCGCGCCTGACCGGGAGATGCGCGTCCGCGCCGAGGCGCCGCCAGGTCTGCTCGCGGCGCTGCTGCCGGTCCTGCTGCTGAGCCTGTGGTGGGCGGGGACGCGCGCGCATCCCGACGGGCTGATTCCGCAACCCGGGCAGGTGGGGCACGAGTTCCTGGATCTTGCGGGCCTCGCGGGCGACAATGATTCGTTCTCGGGTCAGCTTTGGGTCGACCTTGCCGCCTCGACCGAGCGGGTGTTCGGCGGCTTCCTGCTTTCGGCCGCGCTGGCGCTGCCGCTTGGGCTGCTGATCGGGCAATTGCGCGTGGCGCGGCGGCTGCTGGACGGGACGCTGCAATTGCTGCGCCCGGTGCCTGTGACCGCGTGGCAGCCCTTGTTCCTGATCCTGTTCGGTCTCGGCTCGCATACCGCGCTGCTGCTGGTTGCCCTGGGATGCTTCTACCCGATCCTGCTGAACACCGTGCTGGGCGTGCGCGGGGTGGAGCCGCGCCTGCTGGAAGCGGCGGCCATGCTCGGCGTTTCGCGGACGGCGATGTTTCCGCGCGTCGTGCTGCCCTCGGCGCTGCCGGGGATTTTCACCGGGCTGCGGCTTGGCCTCGGCTTCGCCTGGGTGGTGATCG
>JAKAZN010000161.1 GCA_021815835.1 Pseudomonadota bacterium | reverse complement strand
CGGTCGGCGGCGAATTTCTCGGCGTCCGACAGGCCGGGCTTCAGCACGCGGATCATGGCGTTCGGTCCTTTCTACTCGGCGGTCCAGCCGCCATCCACCAGCAGCGAGGTTCCGGTCACCATCGCCGCGGCATCGGAGGCGAGGAACACCACCGCCCCCATCATATCCTCCACCTGCGCCAATCGCCCGAGCTTGATCCGCCGCAAGGTGTCGTCGCGGAACGCGGGATCGGCGAAGAACGGCCGGGTCAGCGGTGTCTCGGTAAAGGTGGGCCCGATCGTGTTCACCCGGATCCCGCGCGGCGCGAGGTCGATCGCCATCGCCTTCGCCAGCCCCTCCAGCGCATGCTTCGAGGCGCAATAGACGGTCCGGTCGGCACCACCGACATGGCCCATCTGCGAGGACATATGGATGATCGAGCCACCGGTCCCCATTCTTCGCGCCACCGTCTGCGCCACGAAGAACGCGGCGCGCAGATTGAGGCCCATAATGGTATCGTAATCGTCTTCCGTCACATCCAGGAAGTTTCGCGGCCGGTTGGTGCCCGCATTGTTCACCAGGATATGGAAGGCGGGCAGGGCGGCCAGTGCCGCCGTCACCGCTTCCTGGTCCGTCACGTCCAGGACCAGGCTCGCCGCCAGATGCCCGGCGTCCCGAATCTCGGCCGCCGCGGCGGTGATCTCCGCCGCCGTCCGCGCGGCTAACGTCACGGAGGCCCCAGCTTCCGCCAATGCCGCCGCCGCCGCCAGCCCGATCCCCCGCCCAGCGCCAGTCACCAGCGCGCGCCGCCCGTCCAGCCGCAATGACGGAGTTCGCGGCAAGGTCATGGCGCGGCCGGCGGCGCCTGCGGATCCGGCAATTCCATCTCCAGCAGGCAGGAGCTCAGACTTTTCCCATGCGCGTCCAGCGCGAGCGAGCGCGTCACCCCGCCCCCGAGCGCCCCATGCAGCACAAAATTCAGCGCCCCCAGCCCCGGCAATTCGTACCGTTCCACCGGACCCCGCACCGTCGCGCCGAAATGCGCCGCCACCGCCGCGCTGGTCACGTGCTCGGCCAGGAACGCGAAATCCCCCGGATCATAGGCGATCACCGCGATCGAGGAGATATCCCCCTTGTCGCCGGTCCGCGCATGGGCCAGTTCGCGCAAGCGCATCATGTCACCTGATAGGACACCCGCGGGGTCACCTTCGCCTCCGGAATCAGGGTGGAGACGACGCCGATCACCTCGCGGGCCGATTTGCTTGCCCCGCCGCCACCGGCGGGGCCGTTGGTGTAGAGCGTCTCGACCTCGTTGCCGATCCGCACTGCTTCCGCGAGGCTGTCGGTGCGCCCGGTCACCCGGATGCGTGCCTCCGCAGGCTCCATCGCACCTGTTCCCGGCCCGCGGTGCAGCGCATCGACGCCGATCACATCGCAGCGCAGCTCCGATGTCCGCACCCCCGTCAGAAGCAGCCGTTCGCGCACAATCTCGATTCCCAACCGCGCGCGCGCCAGCGCGCCGGCGCCGGCGTAGGAGATCTGCCCCTCGCCCACGAAGCTGTCGCGGTAGCCGATCGAGACCTTCAGCATCCCGGTCCGCGCCGCCCCGCGTCCGCCGGAGATCGCCACCCGATCCGGCCCGTCCCCCGCCAGCCGCACGGCGGAAAAATCGGCGATCACATCCGGCTGGTAGTAGCGCGCGGGATCGTGGACTTCGTACAGCAGCTGCTCCGTGCAGCTCCGCAACGACACCGCGCCCCCGGACCCCGCCACCTTGGTGATCGTGGCGCTTCCGTCGGCGCGCACTTCCGCCAGCGGAAACCCCAGCCGCGCGAGATCCGCCACGTCCTTGTAGCCGGGATCCGCGAAATACCCGCCCGTGATCTGCCCCGCGCATTCCAGCAGATGCCCGACGACCGTCGCGCGGCCGAGCGAGTCCCAATCCTCCATGTCCCAGCCGAATTCGTGCACCAGCGGCGCCATGAACAGCGCCGGATCGGCGACCCGCCCGGTGATCACGATATCGGCGTCCGCCGCCAGCGCCTGCACGATCGCCTCCACGCCCAGATAGGCGTTGGCGGAAATGATCCGGTCGCCCAAGGCAAGGGTGGTTTCGTCCGGCCGCTCCATCAACTTCCACGGCGCGGCGGCGATGATGTCCAGCACGTCGTCACCGGTGATCGCGGCGATCTTCAGGCCCCCGAAGCCCAACCGGCGGGCGATCCGCGCCGTCTCGGCCGCGGCCGCGCGAGGATTGGCCGCGCCCATGTTGGTGATGATACGGATGCCGCGCGGCACCGACACGGGCAGGACCGCCTGCATCCGCGCGCTCAGCAGCGGGTCATAGCCGGCGTCAGGGTCGGCCAGCCGCGCCTGCTGCGCCAGCGCGATGGTTCGCTCGGCCAGACATTCGAAGCACAGATAGGAAATCCCGCCATGCTCGGCGAGTTCCACCGCCGGCTCGATCCGGTCGCCGGAATATCCGGCGCCGGAACCGATCCTGACCGTCTTCATGGTCGTCCCCCGACCCGTGATCGGGTCAGGCTACCGTGGACGGCTGGTGGCTGAAAGCCTCGGCTTCCTTGGGGCTCAGATTGTCGTCGAAGTTCCATTCCTCGGCGGATGCGCCGGCCAGGGACTGGATGCGCTCCTCGTCGGCCATCAGGTCCTTCGCGGTGCCCGACCAGCCCATGATGCCGTGATCCAGCACGAAGGCGTAATCGGCGATCTCCAGGCTGGCGCGCACGTTCTGTTCGACCAGCAGCACGGACATCCCATCCGCCTTGGTCTGCTGGACGATCTTGAACACTTCCCTGACGATCAGCGGCGCGAGGCCCTGGGACGGCTCATCCAGGATCAGCAGTTTCGGGTTCAGCAGCAGGGCGCGGCCGATCGACAGCATCTCCTGCTCACCGCCGGAGAGCTGGCGGCCCTTGTTCATCCGCCGTTCGGCGAGCCGCGGAAAGGTCTTGAACACGCGGTCGATGTTCCACGGACCGGGGCGTTCCAAGGTCACGCGCAGATTATCCTCGACGGTCAGATGGGCGAAGATCTTCCGCCCCTCCGGCACATAGCCCACGCCATTCTGCGCGATGCGATAGGTGGGCGTCCGGGTCGTGTCCTTGCCGAAGATGCGGACATGCCCGCTGCGCGGCGGCGTCAGCCCCATCAGACTGCGCAAGGTCGTGGTCTTGCCGGCGCCGTTGCGACCAAGCAACGTGGTGATCGAGCCTTCCTCGACCTTCAGCCCCACATCGTAGAGGATGTGGCTCTTGCCGTAGAAGGTGTTGAGCCCTTCGGCTTCCAGCGCGACGCTCATTCGGCGGTCCCCAGATAGGCGGCCTGCACGGCCGGATTGGCGGCGATCTCGTCCGGCGTGCCTTCGGCGAGCAGGGTTCCCTCCGTCAGCACCATGATCCGGTCGGCCAGGTTGAACACCACGCGCATGTCGTGTTCCACCAGCATGATCGTGTAGCCGGTGTGCTTGTGCAGCCGGCGGATCAGGCCCGCGACCTGGAAGGTTTCCTGCTCCCCCATGCCCGCGGTCGGTTCGTCGAGCAGCAGGATGCGCGGCTTGAGCGCCAGGGACATGGCGATCTCGGCGGAGCGCTGGTCGCCGTGCGAAAGCTCGCCCACCAGCCGATCCGCCTGCTCGGTCAGGCGGGTTGCCACCAGCGTTTCGTCGATTCGTTCAGCGACCGCGGCGCGGTTGGCGCGACTGAGCCACGGGCGCATGCGGAAGCCCATCGCCGTTTCGGCCGCGATCTGAACGTTCTCGCGCGTGCTCAGTTCGGGAAAGATCTGCGTGATCTGGAATGTGCGCGCCATGCCCATCCTGATCCGATCCACCGCGGAGGCCTGGGTGATGTCCTTGCCGTCCAGAAAGATCTGCCCGGAGCTGGGCGGGAAGAACCCGGTGACCAGGTTGAAGAATGTGGTCTTGCCGGCCCCGTTCGGGCCGATGATGGCGCGCAGCTCGCCCGGTTCCACGCTGAGGGTGACATCGTTGACCGCGACCAGACTCCCGAAGGTCTTGGTCGCCCCGCGGACCTGAAGCAGGCTCATGCCGACCGCCGCCGGATGAAGCCGAGCAGGCCGCGCGGGAAGAACAGCACCACCACCACGAAGATCACGCCGATGAAGCTCATCCAGTTCACCGTTTGCGAGGAGATGAAATCCTCAAGCCACACGAATACCGCCGCGCCGATCAGCGGACCCCAGAAATTCAGCATCCCGCCCAGCACCGCCATGATGACCAGATTGCCCGAGATCACGTAAAACAATGCGGTCGGATCAGCGAAATTGTTCAGCAGCGCATAGAGCGCGCCAGCAATCGAGGTGAAGAAGGTGGACAGGATGAACGAGATCCAGACATGCTGTTCCACCGGGATGCCCAGGAAGCGCGCGCGGACCCGATTTTCCCGCAACGCGATCAGCGTGCGCCCCAGTGGCGATCGCAGCAGCACCCCCATGATCCCGGTGCTGATGGCAAACACAGCCAGCACGAAATAATAGAACAGCAAGCCATTGGTCCGGATGTCCAGGACATAGCTGCCAAAATGCAGCGGCGCTCGGGTGAAGCCGCGCAGCCCGTCATAGCCGCCGGTCACGCTGTTCCAGCTATAGGCGATGTAATAGCAGATCTGGCCAAACGCGATGGTCAGCATGGCGAAATAGATGCCGGTGCGCCGCATCATCAACGCGCCAAACACCACGCCAGCCGCGGTGCCGAACAGAATCCCGCAGAGGATCGCCAGCGGAGTGGAGTGCACCCAGTAGCGCAGCACGAACCCGGCGCCATAGGCCCCCAGGCCGAAATAGGCCGCCTGTCCGAAGCTCATGATTCCGGTGAAGCCCAGCAGCAGATTGAGGCCCATCGCCGCGAGACCGAAGATCACGATCCGGCTGGCCAGCGCGTCATAGCCGCCGACAAACGGCATCCAATAGGGTGCTGCCAGAAGCACCGCCCATATGATGGGAAGGTGCAGCCAGCCGCGCGCGGCCGGCTTCGCGGCCAGCGTCCCGGGGACGGTGGTCGTGCTCATGTCATCATTCCTTCTTCGCCCATGATCCCGCGCGGTCGTGCGACCAGGATCACCACCATCATAATGTAGATGATCACCTCGCTGCCGGCCGACCACCAGATGGAGGTCACCGCCGCGGCAATCCCGATGATCAGCCCGCCCACCAGGGTTCCGGTCAGGCTGCCGATGCCGCCGATGATGATGGCGATGAAGCTCGGCAGCACCAGATCGTCGCCCATATTCGGATTGAGACCGATCTGCCCGCCGGCCAGCACGCCCGCCAGGCCGGCAAGGCCGATCCCCAGCGCGAAGTTCAGCGCGCGCAACCGGCCGATATTGATCCCGAGCGCGGAGACCGTGTCCAGATCGAAAGTGCCGGCCCGGATGCGCGTGCCGACCCGGGTGAAGCCCAGGAAGGCAAACAGCGCCGACACCGCCACGACGACCACCGCGACCAGGAACACCCGATAGCCGGTCAGGAAAAAGAACTGGTTGGACAGCGGGCTGTTGAGCGCGTTCGGGATCGACAGCGGCAGACCGTTCACGCCCCAGATCGTCCGG
>JAKAZN010000160.1 GCA_021815835.1 Pseudomonadota bacterium | reverse complement strand
CGCCAGATCGTCGGCGAGGCAATCGGCAAGGTCCTGCTCGGTCAGGCGCACGCGAAGGCAGCCGCCTGCGCGGCGGACCAGCAGCTCACCGCGATGCTGGCCGCGCCGTAGCACCGCGCCCCCGCCAAACCGATGCACCGGCGCCGCTTCGTCTGGATGATCGCGCCCGCCATCGGTTTCGTCGCGGTGATGGTGGGCTTTCCGTTCGCCTATACGCTGTGGCTGTCGGGCTTCGCGTTCCATTTCGGCGCCGCGCCGCATCCGGTCGGGCTCGGGAATTACCGGGCCCTGCTCGGCGACGGCAAGTTCTGGAACGGGCTCTGGATCACGCTCTATCTGTATGTGCTGGCGCTGGCGGCGCAGCTTGTGCTCGGGCTCTATCTCGCGCTGCTGCTGAACCGGGTGAAACGCTTCCGCCGGGTGGTGCGGTCGGTGCTGATCTCGCCCTTCGTGCTGCCGCCGGTGGTGGTCGGGCTGATGTGGCTGGTCGTGCTCGATCCCTCGATCGGCGCGGCGAACTACCTGCTGGGCCTGCTCGGCCTGCCGCCGTCGCTGTGGCTCGCCTCGCCCGGATTCGTGATCCCCACCGTGGCGCTGATCGACACCTGGCAATGGACCCCGTTCATCGCGCTGATCCTGCTCGCCGGATTGCAGGCGCTGCCCGGCGACGTGTTCGAGGCCGCGGCGATCGACGGCGCCCATGGCTTCGCGCTGCTGCGCCGCGTCACCCTGCCGCTGCTGGCGCCGAGCATCGTCACCGCCGCCACGCTCCGCAGCGTCGATCTGCTGCGCTTCTTCGACGTGATCTACGTGACCACGCAGGGCGGGCCGGGCGAGGCGTCGGAGACGCTCAACATCTATGGGTTCCGCCAGGGCTTCGTGTTTCTCGATATCGGCTATGCCTGCGCGCTGATGGTGGCGCTCACGGTGCTGGTGCTGGGGGCGGTCGGATTGCTCGCGCGGATGCGCCGGGTGGTCGCATGGTGAAATCGCCGTTCCGCGCGCGGCTGCTCTCCGCGTTGGACGGGGCGCAGCTTGCCATCGCCTGCGTGGTGCTGCTGGCGCCGATCCTCTGGATGGTGGCCGCGGGGTTCAAATCCTCCGCCGCCGTGACCGCCTATCCGCCGCGGCTGCTGTTTCATCCCACCACGGCCAACTATGCCGCCCTGTTCGCGCGGATGCCGTTCCTCGACTATGCGTGGAACAGCCTCGTGATCGCCGGCGGAGCGAGCGTGATCGGCCTCGCGCTCGGCGTGCCGGCCGCCTTCGCGGTGTCGTGGAACCGCATGGCCTGGCCGGCGGTGGCGATGCTGGCCGCGCGCATGGCGCCTGGCGCGCTGTTCCTGCTGCCCTGGTTCGTGATGTTCTCGGCGATCCACGCGGTCGGCAGCTTCTGGGTGCTGATCCTGACCCATGCGGTCATCACCCTGCCGCTCGCGCTCTGGATCATGCTGCCGTTCTTCGACGCGCTGCCGCGCTCGGTGATCGAGGCGGCGCTGATCGACGGCTGTTCGGACGCCGGCGTGCTGACCCGGGTGGCGCTGCCGCTGGTGGCGCCGGGCCTCGCCGTGGCCGCGATCCTGTGTTTCGTGTTCGCATGGAACTATTTCCTGTTCGCGCTGGTGCTGTCGGGCTTCTCCACCACGCCGCTGGTGGTCGCGGCGTTCAATTTCGTGGGCGAGGGCGTAACCGACTGGGGCGCGCTGATGGCGGCGGCAACCTTGATCGGACTGCCGCCGGTGCTGCTGGCGTTCTTCGTCCAGCGCCGGCTGGTGGGCGGGCTGGCCGCGGGGGCGGTGAAGGAATAGACCGCGCCCGGATTAGGGAAGCACACGCCATGACGGACAAGATCGCCCTGGTCACCGGCGCGGCGCGGGGGATCGGCGCCGCGATCGCCGCGCGCCTCGCCGCCGATGGCTGGCGCGTGATCGCCGCCGATCGCGACCCCGCCTGCCCCGCCCCGCCGGGTGGGCGCGCCGCCGCCTGCGACGTGGCCGACCCGGCCGCGATCGCCGCGCTGATCGACAGCATCGCCGCCACCGAGGGCCGCCTCGACGGCCTGGTCAGCAATGCCGGGATCATGATCCGCAAGCCGATCGCCGCCCTCGGTCTCGATGACTGGAACCGGGTGCTGGCCACCAACCTCACCGCGACGTTCCTGCTGGTCCGCGCCGCCGAACCCTTGCTGGCCGCCGCGCGTGGCGCCGTGGTCACGATCGCCTCCACGCGGGCGCATATGTCCGAGCCCGACACGGAAGCCTACGCGGCGGCCAAGGGCGGCCTGGTCGCGCTGACCCACGCGCTGGCGATCAGCCTCGGCCCGGCGATCCGGGTGAACGCGATCAGCCCGGGCTGGATCGCGACCAAGGGCGCGGCGCCGCGGCCCGAGGATCACGCCGACCATCCCGCCGGCCGGGTCGGAATCCCCGCCGATATCGCCGCGCTGACGGCGTTTCTGCTGGGTCCCGAAAGCGGATTCGTCACCGGCGCCGAGTTCGTCGTCGATGGCGGGATGACGCGGAAGATGATCTATCGCGAATGATCGCGCGGAGTTGAACGCCGGCCCGAATTCCCGGGCGGACGCCGCGGGAACGGGCAAAATCCCGCGCCTGACGGCGGCATTTCCGGCCCCGGCGCGGATCGCGCGCAACCTGGCGTTACATGCCTCCATGATTTCGGACCGTCCCGGTCAAGAAGCCGCCACGATCGCGGTGTCTCTATCGCCCGCTGCTTCGAGGAGGATCGACCCATGCGTTTCCCACGACTTGCCGTCCTGGCGCTTGCCCTGGCCGGACTGGGCGTGCTCGCCGCCGCCCCGGCGCGGGCCGACGGGGATGGCTGGCACCATGGCTGGCGTGACGGCTGGCACCAACGTTGGCACGGCGACGACGACGATTGGGACCGCGATCGCGGGCCGCGCTGGGGCGTGGTGGTCGGCCCGCCCCCGCCGGTCTATTACGCGCCGCCGCGGGCCTATTACCCGCCTCCGCCGCGCGCCTATTACCCGCCGCCGCCGGTGGTGTTCGCGCCAGGATTCACCCTCGGGATCGGCGTCCGCTAGTGTCACTGCCCGCCGCGAAGGGATCCCCGGGGCGGGATCCTAGCGACACCGAAGGCCAGGAGAAGATCATGACACGTCGCCACCGCCGCGCGGCCCTGCTGGGCGGAGCCGCGCTGCTCGCCCTGGCGGGCTGCACCAACCCCTACGATCCAGGTCAGCGCGCGGTGGGCGGCGGCCTGATCGGCGCCGGCGCCGGTGCCGCGATCGGCGGCCTGGCGGGCGGCGGCCGGGGTGCCGTCGCCGGCGCGCTGATCGGCGGCGCGGTCGGCGCGGTCGGCGGCGCGGCCACCACGCCACAGCCGCCGCCGCCCGATCGCCGCTATGACCGGCGCCCGTACGACAATGGCTACGACAATGGTTACAATAACGGCTACGCGGCGCCGCCGCCCCCCCCCAACTACCCGCCGCCGCCGCCCGGCTACCGCTATTGACGAGCGGCGCGCGGCATCAGCCGCGCGAGAGGTCTTCCACCTTTTGCTTGAGGCTCGCCATCAGCGCGGTCGCACCGCCGCGATCCAGCAGGTGGCGGAAATCCGATCGCTGTACCGCGACCCGGCTGATCGAACCGTCCGCCAGCACATCGACCGCTTTCCATCCATCGGCGGTGCTGCGCATCACGTAGTCGAGTTGGTGGGTCTCGCCCGAGCGGGCGACGATGCGCGTCAGCACCACCTGCTCCCCGCCCACCACGGGCCGGGTCTGCGGTTGCAGGTCGAAATGCTGGCCGTCGAAGGAATCGAAATTATCGACGTAGGAGGCCACGGTATAGCGGCGGAACGTGGCGAGCAGCGCGTCCCGCTGCGCCTGGGCGAGCGTGGACCACGCGGCGCCGACCGAGACCTCGAGGATGTGCGGCAGGTCGAAGGCGCGGTCGATCGTCGGGGCCAGCATGTCGAACCGCTGCTGGAACGGCGCCGTCTTGCCCGCCTGCATCACGCGGATCAGCCCCGCGTTCAGCGCCGCGATCGGCGCGACGATCGCGGCTTGGTCCGATGCCGCGCCGGCGGCGACCCCGCTCGAAGCCGCGGCGCCGACGCCGTCCGCGGCGCGCGCGGGACCGGACGACAGGCCCAGAACGGCCAAGCCCAGCCCGAACATGGACCGTCCCACCAGCACCCGCCGCGACAATTGCATTGACAGCATCGCTCTTCCTTCGCCAACGAACCGCCCCGCCGGCACGCGGCATCGGGCACGCGCGCCCCGCGCGATCTCCTGGAGGTTCCCTGGACGGGGGCCGCGGCGCTCGCTAGATGGGGCAGGTCGGTCCCGCGCGCAATGCCTGGACGCTGTCTTGCCGACCGCCGGTCCGCCCGGCAAGCGACGCGCCCCGCATGGCGCGCCGTGCATGGCCGCCCGCAGGGAGGGGTGGTTCCGAAAAATTGTAACGCGAAGTAATCGGCCGCGCGAATCAGGCGTCCAGACCTGTGATCGGCGCGCGCGCCGCCTAATGTCGCGAAGAGCCGTTCGTCCGCCGCCCGGAGGTTCCCCCGTGTCCCTCGCCGCCGTCCTGCGTATCGCCGATGCCATGGCCGACCGGGCCGGCATCCTGTCGCGTGAACTCGATGCCGCCGCGCTGATCGCCCGCGCCCGCCGCCACGACGGGCCAGATGCCTTCGGCGACATTCCCATCGCCGAGCCGCTCGCCCGCCTGCTCGATGCCTGCGTCGCCGAAGCGGGGCCGAGCCTGGTCGGGCGCGCCGCGCTGCGCTGGGACGTGCTGCGCTTCCTCGGCAATCTGCGCCGCCTCGCCGCCGAGGAGGCGGCCGATCCCACGATCCGCGATGAGCCGATCGCCGCGCCGATCTTCGTCACCGGCCTGCCCCGCAGCGGCACGAGCTTCCTCCACCGGCTGCTGCTGGAGGCCCCGGACAACCACGCGCCGCGGGTCTGGCAGACCATCGCCCCCTACCCGCCCGAAGGCGGCCGCGCGGACCGGCGGATCGCCCAGGTGGACCGCCAGCTCGCCGCCTTCGTCCGGCTCGCGCCCGAGTTTCCCGGGCTGCATCCCCTGCGCGCGGCCTCGCCGCAGGAATGCTCGGAAATCCTCGCCCACGTGTTCCGCAGCCTGCGCTTCGACACCACCTGGCGGGTGCCGTCCTATCGCGCCTGGCTCGATCGCGCCGGGCAGCTTCCGGCCTATCTGTTCGAACGGCGCTTCCTCCAGCACCTCCAGCACCAGCGCCGCGTGCCGGGCGCGGAACCGGGGGCCGGGCGATGGGTGCTGAAATGCCCCGACCACGTCTTCGCGCTGCGCGATCTGCGCGCGGCCTTCCCCGATGCGCGCATCGTCTTCGTCCACCGCGATCCGGTCAGCGTGGTGCTCTCGGTCGCCAAGCTCACGGCGGTGCTGCGCCGGCCCTTCTCCCGCGCGGTCGATCCGATCGAGATCGGCCGCGGCGAGAGCGCGCGCTGGCAGCTCGGCGCGCGGTTGATGATGCAGGCCACGACAGACGGCCCCGCGGGGGATGGCGCGGGGGACGGCGCGGGGGACGGCGCGGGGGACGGC
>JAKAZN010000159.1 GCA_021815835.1 Pseudomonadota bacterium | reverse complement strand
AATCGCCGGGAATCGCGCGCGCCAGGCGGCGGCGTCGATCAACGTGCCGTCGCTCCGACGCGGATGGCGCGACGGCGGCGGGGCCACGCCCTCGCTCGCCCAGCGATCCATCGCATCCAGCACCGCGCGGAACAACATCGACGTGGCCACCGTGTTCGACAGATTCTGGCAGCCCGGCTTGCGCGCCGCCCGCGCGCGCGGATCGGCGAAATGCTGCGAGCCGGCCCAGGCGTAGATGCGCACGCAAGCGGGCTCCGCCAGATCCTCCCCCCGCGTGTCGGTGTGCGCCAGCGAGCCGCGACGGGACCAGTACTCGCTCGCGGTCTGAGTGTGGATCACCAACGGGTCGGTGGTGGGCCGCTTCAGGATCGCGTCGCGCCGCCCGGTCAGGTGGTCGGTCGTCTCGGCGTAGGCGAAGGGAAAGCGGTCGGCGGGAGCGAAATGATCCTCGTATTGCTGCCCACCCGAAACGATGGGCGCGGCGAAGCGGTGATTGACCCAGGCCCGACCGGCGCCGGCGACATGCGGCAGCACGCCGTCGAACACGCGCCGCCCCTCCCCGTCCGCATTGGCGCCCAGATAGACGAAATCGCGGATCGTGCGCCCCGTTTGCGAGCGGCCCCAGGCATAGGCTCGCTCGATCGGCCCCACCGGGCTCGCGGCCGCGTCGTGCTTGAGGGCCGCGACAACATCGCGGATCGCGACATAGCCAAGCCCGTGCACGATCGGATCCCGCCCGGGATAGACCAGTTCGTAGATCCAGCCCGGCTCGAAACCGCCGGGCAGATGGATGTGGGTGTCGCAGGCCTCGATCGCCTGTTCCACCGCGCCGGTTTCCCCGCTCTGCCCGGCGGTCAGGCGGGCGTAGGACCAGGCATCGGGCGGGATGGTTTCAGGGGCGTCGTCGGGGTAGCGGCGGCGCGTGAGGGTGGCGGCGCGCGGATCGATGCTGGCGGCGGGATAGCTTCGCGCGGCGATGCGGCCCGAGAGCGGCAGGCAGGTCGTGCCGGTTTGGGACACGATGTATTCCACCCGGACCGGGCCGGTGATGGGGCCGTCGGGGGCGCGCGCGACGGGCAGATCGATCGTCATGCGGCCACTGCCGGGCAGCAGGTCGCCCTCCCACGCGACCCAGCCCACGGTGTAGCCGCGGCGCATGAGGAAGCCGTTGCCGGCGTGCTCGCGCGTGAGCGGATCATTGCTGGGGATGGCGTCGTTGAAGAATTGCAGCGCGCGTTTGGCGCCGCGGTTGCCCCAGTCCAGGAACAGGCGGCGGTTGCCGCGCGCGGGATCGGCGGGGGCGAGGAACATCACGTCCGCCACGATCGTCACGCGGCCGTCGAGGTCGCGCTCGGCCATCGACAGGTCGGTGACGAAACGGTTTTCCGACGCGTCGGGGTCGATACCCAGATGGACGCGGCCGGTCAGGCGCTCGTAGGCCCCGGTGTGGGGGAAGGCGTGGCCGCCGGCGAATGGGCGGCGGTCGGTGATGGCGAAGCGGATGGCGGGCGGCATTGGTGTCCTCCGGTGGGCGGCAAGTGGGGCGGGTCGGGGACCGGCGGTCAAGGGGCGGGGGCTTGCTACTGACTGACCGGCCGGTTAGTAAGCGCCCATGACCGCCCCTCGCACCCGCCGCAAGGATTCGCGCCCCGGCGAAATTCTTGCCGCGGCGTTGGCGCTGTTTGCCGAGCGGGGGTTCGCGGCCACGCGGTTGGACGACGTGGCGCGGCGGGCGGGGATCGCGAAGGGCACGATCTACCTCTACTTCCAGACCAAGGAGGATCTGTTCCGCGCGGTGGTCCGCCACGACCTGATCCCCGCGATCGCGCGGCTGGAGGAGACGGCGCGCGTCCATCAGGGACCGATCGCCGAACTGCTGCGCGCGCTGATCGGCGCGATCGCGGCGCAGGGCGATACCGAGATTGCCGCGATCCCGCGCCTGGTGCTGGCCGAGGCCGGGAATTTTCCGACCTTGGCGCGGTTCTATGCCGAGGAGGTCGCGGGCCGCGGGCTTGCGCTGTTTGCCGGCGTGATCGCGCGCGGCGTGGCATCGGGGGAGTTCCGGCCGGTGGCGCCGGAGGCGGTCGCGCCGCTGGTGGTGGCGCCGGTGTTGCTGATGATGCTGGCCCGCGCCTCGATCGGGCGCCATGCGGCGCTGCCGCGCGATCCGCTGGCGGTGCTGGCGGCGCACACGGAGATCCTGCTGCGCGGCCTGGCGGCGGAGGGACCATGAAACGATTCGTGCCCGCGGTGCTGGCGGTGGCGGTGTTGCTCGCCGCGGCGGGCTATCTGGTCTGGCGCTCGCTGGCGCGCGCCCCGGCGGGCTGGGCGGGCTACGCCGAGGCGGATTATGTCGATGTAGCACCGGTGCAGAACGGACGGCTGGTCCGGTTGGCGGTGGCGCGGGGGGACGTGGTGGCGGCGGGGACGCCGTTGTTCGATCAGGACGATACGAACGAGTTGGCGGCCCGCGCGGCGGCGGCGGCGAATCTGGCGGGGGCGGAGGCCAATCTTGCGAATCTCGTGGCGCCGTCCCGGCCCGACGAGATCGCGCAGGATGTGGCGGCGTTGGCCGCGTCGCGCGCCGTCATGGCGCAGGCGGCGGATAATCTGGCCCGCGACGCGCGCGTGATCGCCAGCGGGGCGGTGACGCGCCAGAAAGTGGACCAGGAGCGGATGGTGCTCACCGCGGCGCGCGCGCAGGTGGCGCAGGCGGCGGCGAAGCTTGCGCTGGCGCGCGAGCCGACCGGGCGGGCGGATCAGATCGAAGCCGCCCGGGCCGCGGTTGCCGTCGCGCGGGCGGCGCTCGCGCAGGCGGCCTGGTCGCTGGCGCAGCGACACGTCGCGGCACCGGTCGCGGCGATCGTTTCGGATACGAGCGCGCGGGCGGGGGAGACGGTGAATGCCGGGGCGACGGTGGTGCAATTGCTGCCGCCGGCGAACATCCGCGTGCGGTTCTTTGTCCCCGAGCCGGCGCTGGCGGGACTCCGTTTCGGCCAGCGCGTGGCGATCTCCTGCGATGGCTGCGGGGCGGGGCTGACCGGGACCGTCTCGTTCATCGCGCCGCAATCGGAATACACCCCGCCGGTGATCTACAGCGAGCAGACCCGCGCCAAGCTGGTGTTCCTGATCGAGGCGCGGCCGCCGCCGGCCGAAGCGTTGCGGCTGAAACCGGGGGAGCCAGTGGAGGTGCGGCCGATCGCGGCGCCGCCGAAATGAGCGCCTCCAGCCCCGCGATCGACGTGCACGATCTGATGAAAAGCTTTCGCAAGCGCAAGGTGATCGACGGGCTGACCCTGCGGGTGGAAACCGGGGAGGTGTGCGGGTTTCTCGGCGGCAACGGCAGTGGCAAGACCACCACGATCCGGATGCTCTGCGGCCTGCTGCGCCCCGACGGCGGCGGCGGGACCTGCCTCGGGCTCGACCTGTTGACGGAGGCCCCCGCGATCCGCCGCCAGGTGGGCTACATGACGCAGCAATTCAGCTTCTACGGCGATCTGACCGTCAGGGAGAATCTGGAGTTCGTGGCGCGACTTTATGAACTGGCGGACCGGCGCGCGGCGATCGCGGCGGTGCTGGAACGCATGGGGCTGGCCGATCGCGCCGGACAGCTTACCGGCGAGCTTTCGGGCGGGTGGAAGCAGCGCATGGCGCTCGCGGCCTGCGTGCTGCACCGGCCGAAGCTGCTGCTGCTCGATGAGCCCACCGCCGGGGTGGATGCGCGGGCGCGACGGCAATTCTGGGACCTGATCCATGAACTGGCGACCGACGGGCTGACCGTGCTGGTTTCCACCCATTACATGGACGAGGCGGAACGCTGCGGGCGGGTCATCTATCTCGCGGGCGGACGGCTCGTGGTGCAGGGCACGGCGGGGGAGGTGGTGGCGGCGGCGCATCTGGTGACGTTCGAGGCGACGGGACCCGGCATCGAGCGCGCGGTGCGCGCGCTGCGCGCCGCGCCGGGGGTGGAAACGGCGGCGGTGTTCGGCCAGGCGCTGCGTATCGCCGGGCTGGATCGCGCCGCGCTGGCAGCGGCGATCGCGCGCCTCGACGACGGAAGGCTCACCTGGCAGGAGGTGCCGCCACGGCTGGATGACGTGTTCATCCACATGCTGAACGCGCAGGAGCCGGCGGAATGACCGGGTTTTCGTTCCGTCGATTGGCGGCGATGCTGCGCAAGGAATGGTTGCAGATGCGGCGGGATCCGATGACGATCCGGCTGACCCTGATCCTGCCGATGATCCAGCTGTTCCTGTTCGGCTTTGCGATCAACGCCAATCCACGGCATCTGCCGACCGCCTTGGTTTCCGCCGATCACTCGGTCTATGAGCGGACCTTGGTCAGCGCGCTGGTCAACACCCGGTATTTCGACATCCGTCCGTATCCCTCGGCCGCCACCGCCGATGAAGCGCTGCGGCGGGGAGATGTGCTGTTCGTGCTGGAGATTCCGCCCGATTTCTCGCGGCTTGTGGACCGGGGCGAGAAGCCGCGGATCCTGATGGACGCGGATGGGTCCGATCCGGTGGCGATCGGCAGCGCGACCGCGGCGCTGGGGGCGCTGAACGCCGCGGTGCTGAACCGCGACCTGCCGCCCAATCTGCGCAGCGCGCCGCCGCCGGCGCCGCCGTTCCAGATCGTGCTGCACGCACGGTATAATCCCGAGCAGATCACCGCGCTCAATATCGTGCCCGGGCTGATCGCGATCATCCTGACCATCTCCACGCTGGTGCTCACCTCGGTTGCGATCACGCGCGAGCGTGAGACCGGTACGCTGGAAAACCTGCTGGCGATGCCGGTGCGGCCGTCGGAAGTGGCGTTGGGCAAGATCATTCCCTATGTGGGGCTGGGCTATGCGCAGACGGTGCTGGTGCTGGCACTCGCGGTGGTGGTGTTCGGCGTGCCGGTGCGCGGGTCGGTCCTGCTGCTGATGCTCTCGCTGGGGCTGTTCATCGCCTGCAACCTGGCGATGGGGCTGACGTTTTCGACCATCGCGCAGACCCAGATGCAGGCGCAGCAGATGGCGCAGTTCGCGTTCCTGCCGTCGATGATGTTGTCGGGGTTCCTGTATCCGTTTGCGGGGATGCCGGGCTGGGCGCGCGCGATCGGGGAGGTGCTGCCGATCACGCACGCGCTGCGGATCGCGCGTGGGATTTTGCTGAAGGGGAACGGCCTGGCGCAGATCTGGCCCGATCTCTGGCCGATGGCGGCCTTCGCGCTGGTGGCCGGCGCGATCGCGGTGCGGCTGTATCGGGAAACGCTGGACTGAACCAAATCCACCCCTCCCGGTCGGGGAGGGGAGAGTGCGCGCGGTTCCGTGCTACATCGCGCCTTCCCGCCCCTCCGCGAGGCCCCCCATGCGTCCGGTCGAGATTCTTGCCATCCAGCGCCTCAGCCCCGCCGATCGCGCCGCGATCGAGGCGGTCGATCCGGCGCTGCGCCTGACCGATGCCGGCGGCTGGTTCGACGGGGAGATCCGCGCCACCTGGCCCGAATTCACCGCCGCCCGGTACCTGGCGCCCGACTCGCAGGGCACCGGCACGCGCGAGGAACGCGACGCGCTGCTGGCGCGGGCCGAG
>JAKAZN010000158.1 GCA_021815835.1 Pseudomonadota bacterium | reverse complement strand
GCGGCGGCAGCGCCCAGCTGCCGGTGCCGATCGGACGGATATCGCGCTCCACCGGCACTTCCACCAGATAGGGCCGGTTGGCGGCGATCGCGGTGGCGATCGCGTCCTCGATCTCGCCCGCATGGGTGACGGTGTGGGAGGCAACACCGAAGGATTTCGCCAGCGCGGCGAAATCCGGGCTGTAGAGCTCGCGCGAGGTCTCGTTCTGGAAGCTGGTCGCGAGCTCGCGTCCGGCGAACATTCCGTGCTGGATATCGCGGATCGAGCAATAGCCGCGATTGTTCCACACCACCCAGACCACCGGGATGTCGTATTCCACCGCCGTCGCCAGCGCGTGCGGCGTCATCAGGAACGATCCGTCCCCGGCCACCGCGACACAGGGCCGGTCGGGCGCGGCGAGTTTCGCGCCGAGGATGCCCGAGGTCGCAAACCCCATCGCGGCGTAGCCCCAGGAATGGATCAGTTGCCGCGGACGCAGCGCGTCGAAGAGCTGGATGATCCAGTTGTGATGCACCCCGACATCACTGGCGATGATCGCGTTCTCCGGCAGCGCGCGCGACAGCGCCTTCATCAGCCGCTCGGGACGCAGCGGCAGCGCGTCGGACGCGGCAAGCCCGTCCTGGTAGCGGCGCCAGACGTCGCGGCCATGGCGCAAACGGGTGAGCCAGGTTTCGCGCGACGGCGGCGGCGTGGCGGGGCGGGCGCGCAGCGCCGCGTTCATCGCCCGCAGGCTTTCCCGCGCGCAGCCCAGGATCGGCAGTTCGGCGGGATAGTTGCGACCGAGCTCGGCCGGATCGATATCGATCTGGATCAGCCGCGAGGGCGGCACCGACAAGGTGTAGCCGTCGATCCAGGCGCTGGTCGCGCGATCGTCGAAGGTGAAGCCGAGCGCCAGGATCACGTCGGCGTTCTTGGTCGCGTCATTGGCGGCATAGGTGCCGTTGCGGCCGATCGAGCCGAACGCCAGGCCATGGCGCTCGTCGATCGATCCCTTGCCGTTCGGGCTGGTGACGACGGGGATCGACATCGCCTCGGCGAAGGCGCGCAGTTCGGCGCTGGCCTCGGCCAGCAGCACACCCTGGCCGGCGATGATGACGGGACGTTCCGCGGCGCGCAGCAGATCGAGCGCGGCGGCCAGCGCGTCCGGGTTGCCCGGCGCGCCATTGCGGATCCGTCCCGAGGCGATGGGGATCTCCACCTCCGCCTCTTCGACGAAGACATTCAGCGGCACGTCGAGATTGACCGGCCCCGGCCGGCCCGAGGTCATCAATTCCCACCCCTGGCGCACCGCGAGGGGCACCATATCGACCCGCGTCGGCTGGTAGCTGCGCTTCACATACGGGCGGATCACCGAGGGAAAATCGCCCTGATAATGCCTTCCGGTTTCCTGGAACGGCGAGCGGTTGAACTGGCCCGTGGGCACGTTGCCGGTGATGGCGAAGAAGGCCGAACTGTCCATCATCGCCGCGGCCAGCGCGACCACCAGATTGGCCGAGCCGGGACCGCAGGAGGTGAAGGTCGCGACAGGTTCGTTGCGTACCTTGAACCAGGCATCCGCCATGTGCCCGGCGGCCTGCTCGTGATGGACGGAGATGGTGCGGATCCGGTTCTGCGCCTTGAACGCCGCATCCAGGAACCCGACATTGCCGTGTCCGCAAAGGCCGAACAAATACGGCACCTTCTGGCGGATCAGGAAATCGACGATGATGTCGGCGCCGTTCATCACGGCACGTTCGGTCTTGTCCATGGGTGGGCTCTCCGGTGGGGCTTACGCGGCGTGCAGGCTGGGGCTGCCGAGCAGGCGGGAAATACGGTGCGCGGTGGCTTTGACGCGCGGGATCAGGTCGGCGATGCGGCCGGGGTCCATCCGCGTCGCGGGGGCGGAAATGCCCACCGCGGCGAAGGGACGGCCGGAATGGTCGGTCACCGGCGCGGCCAGGCAGCGCAACCCGGGCTCCATCTCCTCGGCGTCCAGCGCGTAGCCCTGGGCGCGGATCGCGTGCAGCGCGGCGCGCAGCGCGGCGGGATCCGTGAGCGTGGCCGGGGTGAAGCGACGCAGTCCGGTGGCGGCGAGCGCCTCGATCTCGGCGTCCGGGAGATGGGCCAGCAGCGCCTTGCCGAGCGCGCTGGCATGCGCCGGCGTGCGCTTGCCCACATAGGCGTGCATCCGCACGAGATGGGTGCCATCGACGGCCTGCACGCAGATCGCTTCGCTGTCATACAGGATGGCGACATGCACCGTCTCGCCGGTGTCGCGCGCGAGGTCCTGCAACGGCGGCAGCGCCTGCCAGCGTAGTTGTTCGTGTTGCAGCGCGGCGGCGCCAAGCGCGTGGATGCGCAGCGCGAGCGAATAGCGCCCGGTCTCCGGGTCTTTCTGCAGGTAGCCGAATTCCTCGATGGTGCGGAGAATGCGGAACACGGTGGGCTTCGGCTGGGCGAGGGCGACGGCGAGTTCGGCAAGGCTCCAGGATTTCTGGCGCGCGAAGGCGTCGATCACTTCCAGCCCCTTGCGGAGCGAACCGAGGCGGTAGGGGTCGCGGGGCGCGTCGCGATCGTTTATCATACTGAAACACGAACCTTGTTTTGGTAACGCGGGTTCGTAGGACGGAACGCGCGCGCCCGCAAGCCCGCGTCCGGCGCCCTGCCCCGATCGCACCCCGGCTTGCCCTGCCGCGCGCGGCGGGCAGAATGCGCCGATGCAGATCGTCCGCACCCTGCCCGAGCTTCGTGCCGCCTGCGCGGCGTTGCGCGCCACCGCCCCCAGGCTTGGCCTGGTTCCGACCATGGGCGCGCTGCACGCGGGTCATGGCGCGCTGGTCGCCGCGTCCGTTGCCGGCGGGGCGGCGACCATCGCCTCGATCTTCGTCAATCCGTTGCAGTTCGGACCGACCGAGGATCTGACCCGCTATCCGCGCGACGAGGCCGGCGACCTGGCGAAACTCCAGGCCTGGGGCTGCGGGCTGGTCTGGCTGCCCGGGGTCGAAACGATGTACCCGGCGGACGGCGCGACCGCGATCGTCCCCGCTGGCCCGGCCGAGGGCTGGGAGGGCGCGGCGCGGCCGGGACATTTTCGCGGCGTGGCAACGGTGGTCGCCAAGCTGTTCGGCCAGGTGGGCGCGGAGACGGCCTATTTCGGCGAGAAGGACTGGCAGCAATTGCAGGTGGTGCGCCGGATGGTGGCAGATCTGCATTTGCCGGTGGCGGTAATCGGCGTCCCGACGGTGCGCGAGCCGGACGGGCTCGCGCTGTCCTCGCGCAACCGCTACCTGACGACGGCGGAACGCGCGCGCGCGCCGACGCTGCACCGGGCGCTATCCCGGGCGGCGACGACGCTGGCCCGCGGGGCTGCCGCGGCTTCGGTGCTGACGACAGAGCGGGCAGCGCTGGAGCGGGATGGCTTCGCGGTCGATTACCTCGCCCTGGTCGATGGGATGTCGCTGCGCGCGATCGACGCCGTGCGCCCGGGGGCGCGGCTGATCGTGGCCGCGCGCCTCGGTGCCGTGCGACTGATCGACAACATCGCGTCAGGATAGGAGACATCGCCGCAATGCAGCGTTTTGCGCCTCATGCCGTGGTGTTCTCCGGCGTCGGCTTCTTCGCCTGCATCGGGTACTTCACCTATCTCGCGCACGTCAGCCCGACCCATCCCGACCAGATCGCCGGGCTGACCGCGCGGATGGACGATCACGGCTACTATTTTTTTGTCTCTCCCTGGCAAGGATGGTTGCTCAACGTGGGCCCGTTCGCGTGCATCGGGGCGTGTTTCGTCGTTTTGGGCATCGGGCACCATCTTGGGTGGGATATGACGGCTGCCGTCGTGCCTCGCGGGCTGAAGTGGCTCTTTTTCACCGCACTGGGCGCCTGCGTGGCCTCCGTATTCTGGCCTCTCCACTGACGGGCATGAGCAATCGCGCTCCGGCTGCACGATTCCACAGCCGATCAGCGCGCGGGACATGTGGCGTCCGGGACCCGGTCGGTTGCAGTGCCCTTGAGCTTCGCGCCTATCGGTGCGGATCATGGTCCAGCGGCTTTATCCGCCTTCCTGCCCGAACAGGCGCGCGGTCGCGGCGAACACCTCGCGCGCCAGGCGTTCCGGCGGCGGCGGGTTCGCCAGCGGGATTTCGCAGGACAGGACCGCGTCCTCCGGCAGGGCTTCCAGCAGCGCGCGCAGGGGCAGGGCGCCGGCGCCGGGCAGGAGCCGCCCGCCGCGCGCCTCGGCGATGATCCCCTCGCGCCTCGCCGGTGGCGTGGCCGCGGCGTCGCAAAGCTGCACGGCACGGATCAGACCGGGATCGAGGCCGCGAAGGTCGGCGGGCGCGCCGCCGTTGCGGATCAGGTGCAGCGCATCGACCAGGATCGCGCCGTTCGGGCGCGCGGCCGCGCGGACGGTCCGCAGCGCGTCCTGCAGGGTGGCGACCGGGCGCCAGCCCATCCATTCCAGATCGACGCCCATGGCGTAGGTCGCCGCCAGGTCGCACAGCGCGGCGAAACGCGCCGCGAGGCGCGCGGGATCGGGATCGTCGCCGCAGGCGCTGAGCCGGGCGGCGCCGAGGGCGGCGGCCTGATCCAGCACCGGGCTCAGCGCGGCGGGGTCGAAATCGGGGCCGATCGTGACGAATTCGATATCGTGGACGCGCACGCCCTCGCCGTCCAGCCGCGCGCGCAGCTCGGCGAACGCGGCGCTGCCCGGGGGACATGCGTAGGCGATGCCGCCGGGATGGGCGGGCGCCAGGCGCAGACCCACTGCGGCGAAACCGGCGCGCCCGGCGAGCGCGACGAGCTCGGCCGGCGGGACCTGCAGCAGGGTGAGATGGGCGAGGGCGAGTGCGGGCAGGCGGTCGGTGCGCATCGGGGCGGGTCCTTGGGCGCCTGGTGGGGGCGTGCCCGTGTCTTGACACCCTTCGCCCCGGCTGGCCAACAGGGCCGCGCTTCGGGCGCACGGGATGGGGTTTCATGGCGATTCTGCAACGGGGCTGGCGCGGCGGGCTGCTGGTCAATGCCTATCGCAAGCTGCTGCACAAGCTGTTCGTCAACGATCTGTGGCTGGATGTGCGGCTGGCCGCGAAGCGGGAGGCGGTGGAGTACGTGCTCGCCCACATGACGGACGCCGCGGTGCGGCGCGACCGCTACGATCTGCTGGGTTTCGCGCTGGCCGAGGCACCCGCCGAGGGGCTGGTGGCGGAATTCGGCGTCGCCAAGGGCGCGTCCTTGCGCCACCTGGCGGGGCTGACGCCGCGCACCGTGCACGGGTTCGATTCGTTCCAGGGCCTGCCCTCGGGTTGGGCGGGGACGGCGGAGGGCGCGGGCGCGTTCTCCACCAAGGGGCGGCTGCCGAAGGTGCCGGCGAATGCGCGGCTGCATGTGGGTTGGTTCGATGCCACCTTGCCCGCGTTCCTGGCCGGGAACCCCGGGCCGGTTGCGCTGCTGCATGTCGATTGCGACATCTATGCATCCACCCGCACGATCTTTGCGTTGCTGCGCGATCGGATCGTTCCGGGAACCGTGATCGTGTTCGACGAGTATTTCAACTATCCCGGCTGGCGCGGCCACGAGTTCAAGGCGTTCCAGGAATTCGTGGCCGAAGCCGGCCGGTCGTATCGCTATCTCGGCTATTCCGCCGAGCGCGGGCACGTGGCGGTGCGGATCGATT
>JAKAZN010000157.1 GCA_021815835.1 Pseudomonadota bacterium | reverse complement strand
GCCGGCGGCGAGCAGATGCGGCTCGACGTTATGCACCCCTGCCCGGCGCAGTCGGCGGATCGCGCCATCCAGCCGCGCGGCGTGCACGTCGCAGGCGACGATGCGGCCGCGATTGCCCATGGTCATTGCGAGCGCGAGCGTCTTGCCGCCGGCGCCGGCGCAGAAATCGACCACCGCCTGGCCGGGCCGCGCATCGGCCAGCAGGGCGACAAGCTGGCTGCCCTCGTCCTGGATCTCGATCAGGCCGTCGCGGAACGCCGCGCCGGCGGTGACGTTGCGCCGCCCCTCCACGCGCAGGCCCCAGGGGGAGAATTTCGTTGGCTCCGCCGCGATCCCCTCGGCGGCGAGCGCGGCTTGCGCCGCTTCGCGCGTGGTTTTCAGCAGATTGACGCGCAGATCGAGCGGGGCGGGGGCGAGCAGGGCGGTGGCCTCGGCCTCCAGCGCGGCCCCGAAGCGGGCGGCGAGGCGGGGCGCGATCCAGTCGGGCAGTTCGAGCCGGACCGGATCGGGCATCGCCGGGTGCTCGCGCGTATGGCCGGCGAGATGGGCGAGCACGGGATATTCGTCCCCATCCAGCGGCTCCGGGGCGAACCGGCCGCCGGAGAAGGCGCGGGCGAGGTCGTCGGGGCGCGCGGCCGGCGGCGCGCCGGGGATTCGCAGCAGCAGGCTGGCGGCGAGGCGCAGGCGCGGGGTGGGTGTGGCGCCGCCGCGGCGCAGCCACCATTCGATCCGCCGGCTGGCGCGCAGCGCGTCCCAGGCGGTCTCCGACACGGCGCGGCGATCGCCGGCGCCGATATAGCGGCGGAGGCGGAAGAAATTATTGGCGACGGCATCGGCCGGCTGGGGCGAGGTCTCGATGGCGGCGAGCAGCTCGATCGCGGCGTCGATGCGGGCGGGCGGGGTCACGGGCGCGGGGCTGGGGTGGGCATGGGCGACAGGTTACGCCGCCGGGCGGGGCGGGGGCCAGGGCTTGCGTCAGGAGCCGGGGCTTGCCCACTCTCGCGTCATCCATGCGCCGCGTTCTTCGCCCCATCTTGCGCCCCATCCTGATCGGCCTGCCGGTCTTGCTGCTGGCGGCCGCGCTGGGCGTGGGCGCGGCGCTGTGGCGCACCCTGCCGGCGCGGCGGGCGATCGCGGCGATCCCCGGCCTGTCCGCGCCGGTCTCGGTCACGTTCGGACGGCACGACATTCCCCGCATCCGCGCGGCGAATTTCGCCGATGCGATGGCGGCGCTGGGCTATGTCCACGCGCGCGACCGGCTGTTCCAGATGGAGCTCATGCGCCGGGTCGCGTCCGGCCGGCTGGCCGCGATCGCGGGGCCGGCGGCGCTGCCGCTCGATCGGGAGATGCGGACCCTGGGCCTCGGGCGCGCGGCGCGGGCGGACGCGGCGGCGCTCGATCCGGCCACGCGGGCGATCTTTGCCGCCTATGCGCGCGGGGTGAACGCGTTCATGGCCGGCCACGGGCGGTTCGCGGCGCCGGAGTTCCTGTGGCTCGGCGCGCCGAAGCCGTGGACGGTGGCAGATAGCCTGCTCTGGCCGCGCACGATGGGGCTGTGGCTGTCGATGAACTGGCGCCAGGAGCTGGCGCGGTTGCGGCTTGCGGCCGTGCTGCCCCCGGCGGCGGTGCTGGCGCTATGGCCGGCGCAGGACGAGAGCGGCGCGCCGGACGCGCTGCTGCCCCATCCGCTTCCGCCGCTGGGCCGCGCGCTCGCCCGTCGGTATGCCGCGCTGCCGCAAGGGGCGATCGCGCGCGCGCTGCCCGCGTTTCCCGCGCCCTTCACGCAACCCGCGCGCGCGTCCAACGAATGGGCGGTGGATGGCGGGCATGCGGCGACCGGGGCGCCGCTGCTCGCGGGCGATCCGCATCTCGGCTTCGGGTTTCCCTCGCTGTGGTATCTGGCGCGGATCGAGACGCCGCGCGAGACCCTGGTGGGCGCCACCGCGCCCGGCGTGCCGGGGGTGATCCTGGGGCGCAACAGCCACATCGCCTGGACCTTCACCTCCACCGGCGCGGACGTGCAGGATATCTTCGTGGAAACGCCGGTCGGCGCGCATCGCTACGCCACGCCGGCGGGGCCGCTGCCGTTCGTGATCCGGTCCGAACGCATCAAGGTGCGCGGCGGGCCGACCCAAACCTTGCGGGTGCGCGAGACCCGCCACGGGCCGGTCATCAGCGATTTGTTCGATCCCGGCGGGCCGGTGCTGGCCGTGTCGATGGCGAATCTGATCCGCGGGCGGCACGCGGCTGCGGGGCTGCTGGCGCTGGATCGGGCCGGCAGCGTGACCGAAGCGGGGCGGGCAGCGGCGGAGATCACCGCGCCGGTGCAGAACCTGCTGGTCGCCGGGCGGCATCATATCGGCCTGTTCGTGACCGGGCTGGTGCCGATCCGCGCCAAGGGGGGCGGGGCAATGCCGGTGCCGGGCGCCTCGGGCGCGTATGACTGGACCGGCTGGGCCGGCGGGGCGGCGCTGCCGCATCTGCTCGATCCGGCGAGTGGGCATCTGGTGAATGCCAACAACCGGGTGGCGCCGCGGGATTTCCCGGTCTTCCTGGGCCGCGACTGGTTCGGCCCCTGGCGGGCGCGGCGCATTCGCGCGCTGCTCGCGCGGCAGGGACGGGCGACGGTGGGCGGGTTCGTTGCCATGCAGCACGATACTGTCAGCCTGTTCGCGCGCGCGATCCTGCCGCGTCTGCTGGCCGTGCCGCCGCCGCCGGGACCGGCCGGGGCGGCGCTGCGGCTGCTGCGGGGCTGGGACGGGAGGATGGCGCGGAGCCTGCCGCAGCCGCTGATCTTCGAGGCCTGGACGCAGGCTTTCTACGCGCTGGTGATGCGGCGGAATCATGTGCCGCTGCGCGACGCCGGGTTCGTTGCCCCGATGGACACATTCCTGCCCGCTTCGCTGGCCCCGGCCGGGGCGCATTGGTGCGGCGGCGATTGCACGAAGCTGCTGCGGACGGCACTGGCGCGGTCGGTGGCGCGGCTGTCGGCCCGTTTCGGTCCCGATCCGGCAGCCTGGCGCTGGGGCGCGGCGCATCGCGCGGTGTTCGCCGATCCGATGATGCAGGGGATCCCGCTGCTGCGTCGCCTCGGCACCTGGTCGATCGCGTCCTCGGGCAGCGCGACCACCATCGACGCGGGCGGCACGGCGCTGGGGCATTTCACGTCGGTGCACGGGCCGGAATTCCGGGCGGTCTATGACCTGGCTGACCTCGATGCCAGTCGGTTCATGATGGCGCCGGGGCAGTCGGGCAATCCGCTGAGCCGGTTCGCGGCGGATTTGTTGCGCGATTGGCGGGATGGGCGGAGCTTCGCGATCGGTCGCCGGGCGGCGCGCGTGACCGCGCGGTTGCGGCTGGTGCCGGCGGGGCGATAGCGCGCCGGTCTGGCGGCGGGAGTCGTTTGGCTTTTCGCGTGGGTCCGCGGACGCGCCTACCGCCCCAGCGCCTGCACGATCTCCTCGGTCATCTTCTTCGCGTCCCCGAACAGCATCATCGTGTTCGGCCGGAAGAACAGTTCGTTCTCCACCCCCGCATACCCCGACGCCATCGAGCGCTTCACGAACAGCACCGTCCCCGCCTTCTCCACCTCCAGGATCGGCATCCCGTAGATGGGCGAGGCCTTGTCGGTCTTTGCCGCCGGGTTGGTCACGTCGTTCGCCCCGATCACATAGGCGACGTCGGCGGTGGCGAATTCGTTGTTGATCTGCTCCAGTTCGAAGACCTCGTCGTACGGCACGTTCGCCTCCGCCAGCAGCACGTTCATGTGCCCCGGCATCCGTCCCGCCACGGGATGGATGGCGTATTTCACCTCCACGCCTTCCTTTTTCAGCGTATCGGCCATCTCGCGCAGCGCGTGCTGCGCCTGCGCCACCGCCATGCCGTAGCCCGGCACCACGATCACTTTCGATGCGTTCTTCAGGATGAACGCCGCGTCGTCGGCGTTGCCGGTCTTGACGGTACGATCCAGCGCCACCCCGGCCGGCCCGGCCGGCCCGCCCGCCTCGGCCCCGAAGCCGCCCAGCAGCACGTTGAAGATGCTGCGGTTCATCCCCTTGCACATCACATAGGACAGGATCGCGCCGGACGCGCCCACCAGCGCCCCGGTCACGATCAGCGCCAGGTTCTGGATCGTGAAGCCGATCCCGCACGCCGCCCAGCCCGAATAGCTGTTCAGCATCGAGATCACGACCGGCATATCCGCCCCGCCGATCGGGATGATCAGCAAGAACCCAAGCCCGATCGCCAGGAACGCCAGCAGCCAGAACACCACCTGGTTGCCGCCCGTGGCCACGAACGTCACGATCAGCAGCAGCCCCAGCACACCCAGCCCCAGGTTCAGCGGATGCTGCATCGGGAACGTGACCGGCGCGCCCTTCATGATCCCTTGCAGCTTGCTGAACGCGATCACCGAGCCCGAGAACGTGATCGCCCCGATCGCCAGCCCGATCGACATCTCGACCAGGCTTTCGGTATGGATCGCGCCCGGCACGCCGATATGGAACGCCGCCGGCGCGTTCAGCGCCGCGGCGGCCACGAACACCGCCGCCAGCCCGACCAGCGAATGGAACGCCGCCACCAACTGCGGCAACGCCGTCATCTGGATGCGCAGCGCGATGACCACGCCCGCCGAGCCGCCGATCGCGATCCCCGCCACGATCAGCCCCCAGCCGCCGATCCCGATCGGATTGCCGATCAGGGTGGCGAGCAGCGCGATCGCCATCCCCGCCATGCCCATCCGGTTGCCCTGGCGGGAGGTCTCGGGGTTGGACAGGCCGCGCAGCGCCAGCACGAACAGCACGGCCGCCACGAGGTAGAAAAACGCAGTGATCTGCACCGACATCGCGCGCGTCCCCCGCTCAGCGCTGCTTGCGGCGGAACATCGACAGCATCCGGTGCGTGACCAGGAAGCCGCCGAAGATGTTCACCGAGGCCAACGTCACGGCCAGGAACCCGAACCCGCGCGCCACGCCGCTGGCCGCGAGGCCGGCGGCGAGCATCGCGCCCACGATGATGACGGAGCTGATCGCGTTGGTCACCGCCATCAGCGGCGAGTGCAGCGCCGGCGTCACGTTCCAGACCACGTAGTAGCCGACGAAACAGGCCATCACGAAGATCGCGAACAGATAGACGAAGGGCGCGCCGGACGCGGCGGCGTGCGCCGGGGCGGCGGAGGCCGCCCAGTCGGCGGCGTGGGCGGCAAGCGCCTGGGCCTGGGCGGCGAGATTTTGGGCCTCGTCGGCCAGTTGCTGCGGGGTCATGGACTCTCTCCCTGAGGAAGGCGGGGAATCAGGCGGCGGCGCTCTGCTGCGGCGCGAACTGGGGATGCACCACGGCGCCGTCGCGGGTCAGCAGCACGCCCTTCACGATGTCGTCCTCGGCCGGCAGGCGCGGCGCGCCGGCCTCCTTGTCCCAGAAAGTGGTCAGGAAGGTCAGCAGGTTGCGGGCATAGAGCGCGCTCGCGGCGACCGGGATCCGCCCCGGCCAGTTGTGCCAGCCCAGGACCTTGACCCCGTTTTCCGTGACCGCCAGCTCGCCCGGCCTGGTCGCGGCGCAATTGCCGCCGGCGTCGGCGGCGAGATCGACGATCACGCTGCCGGGACGCATCGCCGCCACCATCTCGGCGGTGACGATCACCGGGGCGCGGCGGCCCATC
>JAKAZN010000156.1 GCA_021815835.1 Pseudomonadota bacterium | reverse complement strand
GCAGCTCGTGGGCGATGATAATTTCGTGACCAACCCCGAGCGCCTGCGCCGGGGGATCGCCGCCGGCGTGGCGAACGCGATCCTGGTGAAGGTGAACCAGATCGGCACGCTGAGCGAAACCCTGGAGACGGTGGAGCTCGCGCATCGCGCGGGGTATCGCGCGGTGATGAGCCACCGGTCGGGGGAGACCGAGGATACGACGATCGCCGATCTCGCGGTCGCCACCAATTGCGGACAGATCAAGACCGGCAGCCTGGCGCGCAGCGACCGCACGGCGAAATACAACCAGCTGATGCGGATCGAGGCGGAGCTGGGTCCCGCCGCGCGCTATGCCGGGCGGACGATTCTGCGCGGCTGAGCGAGCGGCGGGGCGGTCGGCGGATCAGCGGAACATCACGCCGATATTGAGCGAGGGCGGAACGAAGACCACCGGCGGCGGCGCATAGTACCCGCCGCGATACGCCTCGGGGCGCCCGCGCCAATCGTCATCGCCATGCCAGCCGCCTTCGCGGCGATCGCCGTAGCGCTGATCGCGGTCGCCGCGCCCGCGCCAGTCACCGCGCGGGCCGTGCTCCTGCCAGCCGGGCTCGCCATTGCCGCGCCAGCCATCGCCGGGTCCGTCCGCGCGCGCCGGCAGGGTGGTGGCGGCAAGGGCCAGCGCGCAGGCGCCGGCGAGCAGGATGGGGGTCACACGCATCGGATGCCTCCTTTGTCGGGATCGGCCGGATGGCCTCGCCCTAGAAGCTGGGGATCGGGTGCGGCCGAAACATGGCAACCAGGGGGCGGATTTGCCCCCGGCTTTTTCGCCGTGGGATTTTTCGCCGCGCGGCGGATTCCCTTGGCGCGCCATGCCTTCTATGATGGCCCATCCGGGCCGGGAGCGGACGATGGCGTTGGGACGGGAGATCAAGCGGCGGTTGAAGGCGGCGATCGCGCCGGTGTTCTTCCTGGCGCTCGCGCTCTATTTCGGCTGGAGCGCGACGCGCGGGCCGCACGGCCTGGTGGAATACCAGCAGCGCAAGGTGCAGCTCGCCCAGGCGCAGGCGGATCTGGCGAAGCTACAGGCCGAGCAGATGGATTGGGAACGGCGGGTGGCCGCCCTCGGCACCGGGCATCTCGACACCGATCTGTTGAACGAGCGGGCGCGGGAAATGCTGAATCTGTCCAATCCGCGCGACATCCTGGTGCCGTACCCCGAGGGCGAGCGGCTTTATTGAGCCGGCGCGCCCGGCAATCCCGCTACGAATTCGACCCCTTGGCCGCAAGCTTGCTGCGCGGGGAGGCCGCCGCACGCAACGACGATGCGGGCGGACTGGGCCGCAGGCGCGCAGGTCAAGCGGTTAACTGGATTTCGGTTTACATCTCCTATTGCGTTGCACCATAACGGATTTTCGCCTTCCGGGGCTTGCCGGAAGGGTCACGGGCGGCTTAAGGATCGGGTCAGACCCATCATCCGCGGGAGGAAGGCCGGCCATGGCCCAGGCTGCCGAGAAAACGAAACGCGGCAAGGCCCGCGATACCGCCCCCGACAAGGACCTGCTGCTGCGCGCCTATCACGACATGCTGCTGATCCGCCGGTTCGAGGAAAAGGCCGGCCAGCTCTATGGCATGGGCCTGATCGGCGGGTTCTGCCACCTGTATATCGGCCAGGAAGCCGTGGTGGTCGGGATGCAGCTGGCGACGGGGGAGGGCGATCAGGTCATCACCTCCTACCGCGATCACGGCCATATGCTGGCGACCGGGATGGACCCCAGGGGGGTCATGGCGGAGCTGACGGGCCGCGCCGGGGGGTATTCCCACGGCAAGGGCGGCTCCATGCACATGTTCAGCAAGAAGACGCATTTCTTCGGCGGGCATGGGATCGTGGGCGCGCAGGTGAGCCTGGGGACGGGGCTCGCCTTCTCCAACTGGTATCGCGGCAACGATCGCGTGTCGCTGACCTATTTCGGCGAAGGCGCGTCGAACCAGGGCCAGGTGTATGAGAGCTTCAACCTGGCGGCGCTGATGAAGCTGCCGGTGGTGTTCGTGATCGAGAACAACAAATACGGCATGGGCACGAGCGTCGATCGCGCCTCGGCCTCACGCGATCTGTCGAAGAACGGCGCGCCCTGGGGGATCACGGGGGTGCAGGTGGACGGGATGGATGTGTTGGCGGTGAAGGCCGCAGCCGAGATCGCCGTGGCCGCCTGCCGCGCCGGCAAGGGGCCCTATCTGCTGGAGATGAAGACCTACCGGTATCGCGGCCATTCCATGTCCGATCCGGCGCGCTATCGCACGCGCGAGGAAGTGCAGATGATGCGCACCCAGCACGATTGCATCGAGGGCGCGCGCCACGCGCTGGAGGGGCTTGGGGTTGACGAGACGGTCTTCAAGCAGATCGACGACGAGGTGAAGGCGCGGGTCCAGGAAGCGGCGGATTTCGCCCAAGCCAGCCCCGAGCCCGATCCGGCCGAGCTTTATACCGACGTGCTGGTGGAGGGCTGAACGATGGCGACGCAGATTCTCATGCCGGCGCTTTCGCCCACCATGACCGAAGGCAAGCTCGCGCGCTGGTTGAAGACCGAGGGCGATGCGATCCGCGCCGGTGACGTGATCGCCGAGATCGAGACCGACAAGGCGACGATGGAAGTGGAGGCGGTGGATGAGGGCAAGCTCGCCCGCATCCTGGTTCCGGAAGGCACGGAAGGGGTGGCGGTGAACACGCCGATCGCGGTGCTGACGGCGAACGGGGAGGATGTGCTGGCGGCCCCAGCGTCGGTGGCGCGCGCGGCGGCGCCCGCGGCCGTGCCCGCGCCGGTCGCTGCGGTGGCCGCCCCGGTAACCGCAGCGCCGCCCGAGGACAAGGATTGGGGGCCGACGAAACCCATCACCGTGCGCGAGGCGCTGCGCGACGCGATGGCCGCCGAACTGCGCCACGACCCCAACGTGTTCCTGATCGGCGAGGAAGTCGCCCAGTACCAGGGTGCCTATAAGATCAGCCAGGGGCTGCTGGATGAATTCGGCCCCAAGCGGGTGATCGATACGCCGATCACCGAGCACGGCTTCACCGGCATGGCGGTCGGCGCGGCGCTGAACGGGCTGCGCCCGATTGTCGAGTTCATGACGTTCAACTTCGCCATGCAGGCGATGGACCAGATCATCAATTCGGCGGCGAAGACCTTGTACATGTCCGGCGGGCAGATGGGTTGCCCGATCGTGTTTCGCGGGCCGAACGGCGCGGCGTCCCGCGTCGGCGCGCAGCACTCGCAGTGCTACGCGAGCTGGTATGCGCATGTGCCGGGCCTGAAAGTACTGGCGCCGTGGTCTTCCGCCGACGCGAAGGGGCTGTTGCGGGCGGCGATCCGGGACCCGAACCCGGTGATCTTCCTCGAAAACGAGATGCTGTACGGGCACACCTATGATTGCCCGGTGGACGAGGATTTCATTCTGCCGATCGGGCGCGCGAAGATCGAACGCGCCGGCGACCGGGTGACGATCGTCGCGTTCAGCATCATGGTGGGTGTGGCGCTGGAAGCCGCGAAGGCCCTGGCCGAACAGGGGATCGAGGCGGAGGTCATCAACCTGCGCTCGCTCCGTCCGCTGGATACCGAAACGATCATCGCCAGCGTGAAGAAGACGAACCGGCTGGTGACGGTGGAGGAGGGCTGGCCCTTCGCCGGTATCGGCGCGGAGGTCGCGATGGCCGTGATCGAGGGTGCGTTCGACTGGCTGGATGCGCCGCCGGTGCGGGTGCACGGGATCGACGTGCCGCTGCCCTACGCGGCCAATCTGGAGAAACTCGCGCTGCCGCAGCCGGCCTGGGTGGTCGATGCGGTGCAGCGGATCGTGTGAAGGGAGCGCGGACATGGCGACCAACATCCTGATGCCGGCGCTTTCTCCGACGATGACGGAAGGAACGCTGGCGCGCTGGTTGAAGCAGGAAGGCGAAACGATCAAGGCGGGCGACGTGATCGCCGAGATCGAGACCGACAAGGCGACGATGGAAGTGGAAGCGGTGGATGAAGGCGTGCTGGGAAAGATCCTGGTCGCCGACGGCACCGAGGGGGTGAAGGTGAACGCGCCGATCGCGGTGCTGGTGGCGAAAGGGGAGGCGGTGCCGGCCTCGGCCGCCGCGGCGCCGGCCCCGGTAGCGGCCGCCGCCCCCGCACCCTCCGTCACGCCCCCGGCGCCCCCCGTCATGGCCGGGCTTGACCCGGCCATCCACGCACCGGCCGCGCACGCCAATGGCGCCGACGGAAGCCGCATCTTCGTTTCCCCGCTGGCGCGCCGGATGGCGCAGCAGGCCGGGATCGAACTTGGCGGCCTGACCGGCAGCGGGCCGCATGGGCGGATCGTGAAGGCGGATATCGAGGCGGCGCTGCATCGCCCCGCGCCCGTCGCCGCGCCCGCGCCGGCCCCGGCCATGACCCAAGGCGCCCGCCCCGCGGCCCCGGCGCCCGCGATCACCGCGCCGCACCGGCTGGTGCCGAACAGCACCATGCGCAAGGTGATCGCGCGGCGGCTCACCGAGGCGAAACGGGAGATCCCGCATTTCTATGTCTCGATGGATATCGAGCTCGATGCGATGCTGAAATTGCGGGAGGAGCTGAATGCCCGCTCACCGAAAGATGGCCCGGGCGCGTTCCGCCTGTCGGTGAACGATTTCATCATCAAGGCCGCGGCGGTCACGCTGCGCCGCGTGCCGAAGGTGAACGCGAGCTTCACCGAGGACGCGATCATTCTCTACGACGACATCGATATTTCCGTTGCCGTGTCGATCCCGGATGGGCTGATCACGCCGATCGTGCGCCATGCGGACCGCAAGGGACTGGCGGCGATCAGCGCCGAGATGAAGGATCTCGGGGCGCGCGCGAAGGCGGGCAAGCTGAAGCCGGAGGAGTTCCAGGGGGGCGGGTTCTCGATCTCCAACATGGGGATGTACGGGGTTTCGGATTTCGCCGCGGTCATCAATCCGCCGCAGGCGGCGATCCTGGCGGTGGCGGCGGGGCAGCAGCGGCCGGTGGTGAAGAACGGGGCGCTGGCGATCGCTACGGTGATGACCTGCACGCTTTCGGTCGATCATCGCGTGGTGGACGGGGCGCTGGGGGCGGAATGGCTGGCGGCGTTCAAGGCGGTGGTCGAGGACCCGATGAGTTTGATGCTGTGATGGGCCTGGACGGACCGGGGCGGCGCGGCCGACGCGGCGGCCTTCATTGATGTCCGCCCCGGCCCATCTCCGCGAGGCGACCCCGTCCGACCTTCCGCATATTCTTCGCCTCGTGCGGGCGCTCGCCGCCTATGAGAACCTGCTTGACCACGTGACCGCGACGGAAGCCCAATTCGATGCCGCGCTGTTCGGCCCGCATCCGCGCGCGCGCGCGATGCTTGCCTGGCATGACACGACGCCGGTTGGATTTGCGCTCTGGTACTACAGTTTCAGCACGTTCGCCGGCCGCCCCGACCTGTTCCTGGAAGACATCTTCGTCGAGCCGGCACATCGCGGGACCGGCCTCGGGCTTGCCTTGTTTCGCCACCTCGCCCGCACCGCCCGGGTCGAAAACTGCCGGCGCATGGAATGGCGCGTCCTGAACTGGAACCAGCCCTCCATCGATTTCTACCGCCGCCTCGGCGCCCAGCCGATGCGGGACTGGACCGTGATGCAACTGGACGGCCCGGCGCTT